>JBEKSO010000088.1:0-24710 GCA_049516935.1 Thermoguttaceae bacterium | reverse complement strand
AAACAGATCGACGCCGCCACCACCGGCGCGATCAAGGAACTGGCCGACCGCAGCGCTGCTTTGGCCGTCGAATTGGCCGGCAAGATCGTGCATGCCAGGCTCAACCCCAAGGATCACGCCAAGCTTATCGAGCAGGCCGTGGCGGGGTTTGCCGAAGGCAAAAGAGGGGCGAGTAGAAATTAAAACATAGATTGTAAGCTTAGCCGCGACCAGAAGGGGAGCGCGCACGGATTTTGTTTGGGCAAGATCGCTCGCCTACGGCTCGCGGCTAAACTGAAAACTGTTAACTGTAAACTGATTACTTGACATGGCCGAATCCCGAGACATTACCGCCGAGCATGCCCAGACCGCGGCCCGGATCCAGTCCGACGTGAGCGTCGAGCACATAGCTGAGGTCTACGCCCGGGCTTTCTTGGACGCCGCCGAAAGTGCCGGGCAAACCAACGTCCTGCTGGCGGAATTCGACTCGCTCGTGGCCGACCTGCTCGACCGGAATCCCAAGTTCGAGGCGGTGATCTGTTCGACAATGATATCGCACGATGAGATCGCGGGCGTGTTGGATCGCGTGCTGGGCGGCCGGGTGTCGCCCTTATTGCTGAACTTTCTCAAAGTCCTTTCGCGTCATCGCCGCCTGGAATGTTTGCGCCAGATTCACCGCCGCCTGCATGTCTTGTACGACGTGCTTCAAAACCGCGTTAGAGTGCGCTTGACCACGGCCGAGCCGTTAAGCGCCGAACTGGCCAGCCGCATCCGCATCGCCCTGCGCGGCAAGTTCGAAGGCGAGCCGGTCCTGGAACTGGCCGTCGATCCCAAGCTCATCGGCGGCGCGGTGCTTCGCCTGAGCGACACCGTTTACGACAGCTCGATCGCCAACCAATTGCAAATTCTCCGTCAACAAATGATGGACAGGAGTGCCCATGAAATTCAAAGCCGACGAAATCGCTTCCGTAATCCGGCAGGAAATTGAGCAGTTCGAATCCCGCATCGACGTCCGCGAAGTGGGCCGGGTGATCGAGTTGGGCGACGGCATCGCCCGGGTCTACGGCCTGTCCGGCGTGATGTCAGGCGAAATGGTCGAATTTCCCGGCGGCATAATCGGATTGGCCTTCAACCTCGAAGAAAATTCCGTGGGCGTGATCATACTGGGCGATTATCTGAAAATCAGCAGCGGCGACGAAGTCCGCAGCACGGGGCGCTTGCTCTCCGTGCCGGTAGGCGACGCCGTCCTGGGCCGCGTGATCGATCCGCTGGGCAATCCGCTCGACGGCGGCGGACCAATCGTATCCACCAAGCGCAGAGCGGTGGAATCGGACGCCCCGGGCGTTGCCGGACGACAGCCGGTAAAGGTGCCCCTGCAAACCGGCATCAAGGCCATCGACTCCATGACTCCCATCGGCCGCGGCCAGCGGGAACTTATCATCGGCGATAGGAAAACCGGCAAAACCGCCATCTGCATCGATACCATCATCAATCAAAAAGGCGCCGGCGTAAAATGCTTTTACGTGGCCATCGGGCAAAAAGAGTCGACCGTGGCCGGGCTGATCGAGGTGCTCCGCAAGTACGGCGCCATGGACTATACCACGGTGATCATGGCCGGTGCCAGCGATCCGGCCCCGCTGCAATACATCGCCCCATACGCCGGCTGCTCAATGGCCGAGTATTTTACATACAAGGGCGGCGATACGCTGGTGATTTACGACGATCTATCGAAGCAGGCCCAGGCATATCGGCAATTGTCGCTTTTGATGCGCCGCCCGCCCGGTCGCGAGGCATACCCGGGCGATATCTTCTATTGCCACAGCCGGCTCTTGGAACGCGCCGCCAAACTCAGCGACAAACTGGGCGGCGGATCGCTTACGGCCCTGCCCATCGTGGAAACGCTCGAGGGCGAGGTGTCGGCCTACATTCCCACCAACGTGATCTCCATGTGGGCGGGGCGGCCCAAGTGCCGGCCATGAAAAAAGTGGCCGGCGGCCTGCGCCTCGATCTGGCCGCCTTCCGCGAACTCGAGGCCTTTGCCCAATTGGGCACCGATCTGGACGCCGCCACCCAGGCCCGCCTCGACCGCGGATACCACATGACCGAACTCTTGAAGCAAGGCCTGTATCAGCCCATGCACGTGACCGACCAGGTGCTGAGCATCTACGCCGGCACCCGCGGCCACTTGGATAAAATCCCGTTAGGCGAAGTCCACAATTGGGAACAAGGCTTCCTGCAGTTCATCCACGAGGAAAGGGCCGACATTTGGAAAAAGATCACCGACAGCAAACAAATCGACGATGCCGGCATGGCCGCCGTCGATCAGGCCATCGCCGAGTTCCAGAAACGCTACGGCAAGAACGAGAAGACTGTTCGAGCATAGAGATTATGATATAAGGTGTGTGCATGATTGAATGGAAAGTTATTGGTGCGTGTTTCGAAGGTGAGCAGATTAATTTGAATGGTGTGAATCCCTGGAATTATTCGTGGCGTTTGGTGGAGGCAAACCCTGTGATGTTGCCGCATCCATGTTATGCTAGTCAAGAACATCGATTTTTTGTTTATGAAATTGATAGCGACATTGGGACGATCAAATTTGCCGCGACGGAATTGTCGGCAGGTGCTTGGGGATTTTATATACCAGCATCATAGAGTGAATTTAGTTACTTGCATTTGCGATTTTTGCCCCGAAGGGGCGCGGGTTCGCCCAGCCCAGGGCAACGCCCTGGGTGAGGTGGGCCGCAAGGCAATTATTTGTTTTGTTGATGTGTTTTCGGTCCAACGGACCAACAATTCGTTGTTGGACTGATCGAACGGTTGGCCCGTTGGGCCGACGATAGATATTATGGCGATCCCGAACCCCAGGGCGTTGCCCTGGGCTGAGAGAACACGGGTCCTTCGGCCCGGAGAACAATATGCCGCAATCCTTGGCTCGCATCTGGCTGCACATCGTGTTCAGCACCAAAGAGCGGCGGGCGTATCTCCAGAATGAGGAGCTTCGTGACGAGATGTTTCGCATGTTAGGGCATCACGCCAGGGAAGCAGGTTGTCCCCCGGCTCGGGTCGGCGGTTGGATCGACCACGTACACGTGTTATGCGGATTGGCCCGCACGATAACAGTCGCGGAGTTAGTTGAAATTATGAAACGTGAAACGTCGAAGTGAGGTGGGCCGCAACGCAATTATTTGTTTTGTTGATGTGTTTTCGGTCCAACTGACCAACAATTCGTTGTTGGACTGATCGAACGGTTGGCCCGTTGGGCCGATGATAGATATTATGGCGATCCCGAACCCCAGGGCGTTGCCCTGGGCTGAGAGAACACGGGGCCTTCGGCCCGGAAATATGTTCCCGGCACAAGTGCCGGGGCTAAACGAAAAAAAATATGCCAGAAATAAATAAACTGAAAACTTAAAACTGACAACTGTAAACTTTTTTCATGGCCAAAGCCAAGACTTTTGACAAACGCCGCAAGTCGATTAAAAACATCCGCAAAATCACGCGGACCATGGAGTTGATCTCCACCGCGCGGTTCAAGCGGGCGATGGATCGGGCTATCGCCGCCTCGGCCTATACCAAACGGATCACGCAATTGGTCGGCAACCTGGTCCGCGGCGGCGCCGAAATATCGCACCCGCTCCTGGCTGCGCGTGGGGAAACAAAAAATGCGATCTTGCTGGTCTTGACGGCCAATCGCGGGCTATGCGCAGGGTACAACGCCGCCGTGCTGCGCCTGGCAAACGCGCGTTTGAAAGAATTACAACAACAAGCGCCGCAGGTGCGATTGGAAGTCTCGGGCAAGCGCGGCGTGTCGTATTTTCGCTTTCGTGGCATCCAGCCGGACCAACGTTTCACGCATTTCGAGGACAAGCCCGCCTTCCACGAAGTCGACGTGCTTGCGCGGCGGTATTTGCAGGATTTTCAGGCGGGCGTGCTCGACCGGCTCGACGTTGCCTACACCAAATTCGAGAGTTCCAGCCGCCAGGCGGCCGCGATCGAAACGCTGTTGCCCATCGCCCAATTGGAAGCGGCGGCCGAGGAAGAGCCCCGTTTGGCCAAAACGCAATATGAATTTCTGCCCTCGGCCGAAAGTATTTTAGACGAGCTCGTGCCCGCCAGTTTCAAGGCCAAATTGTTCAAATGTTTTCTCGACGCCGCGGTAAGCGAGCAGATCGCCCGCATGACGGCCATGAAAGCCGCCACCGAAAACGCCGACTCGATGATCGCCAACCTGTCGATGGCCTACAACCGCGCACGGCAAGGACAGATCACCGGAGAACTGCTGGAAATCATCGGCGGGGCGGAGGCATTGGAGAAGTAGTAAAAGTTAAAACAATAGATTGCAAATTGAAAATTGCAAAATGCAAATTGCAAATTGAACAAACGATTATTGCATTATATGCGAGTATATTTTTTTGGGTACATAGATGACGCCGGATGAACTTTCGGAAAGGTTGCTGGAATTTGCGGTGCGGATAGGGAAAGTAGTCGATGCGCTGCCTGACACGCGGCTGGGACGGCATATCGCCGGTCAGCTTGTGAGATGCGGAACTTCGGCTCCGCCGAATTATGAAGAAGGCCGGGCTGCCGCAAGCCGACCCGATTTTGTCCATAAGCTGACTATTTGTTTGAAAGAACTCCGAGAATCCAGATTTTGGCTTCGATTAATCATCAAAGCAAATTTACTTCCTAAACATAAAATGAGCGACCTTTTGAGCGAATGTGAAAAACTAATGAATGTCATAGCTCAATCAATCGTCACTGCAAAAAGTAAAATTACAAAAAAACGATAAACGTCCAAACATACGTCACCCCCGGAATTGTTCAATTTGCAATTTGCAATGTGCAATTTCCAATTTGCAATGAAAAATCCCATGCCCACAGCCACAGCCCCCAAACCCGCCCAAAAGAAAAATGTCGGCCGCATAAGCCAGGTCATTGGCTCGACATTCGACGTCGAGTTCCCCGAAAATCAACTGCCGCCGATTTACAATGCCGTCAAGGTCGAGAGCGATCAAAAGGGAATCAAGCTCGATCTGACCGGCGAGGTGCAGCAGCACCTTGGCGGCGGCCGGATCCGCTGCGTGGCCCTGGGCAACACCGACGGCATGGTGCGGGGCATGGAGTGCATCGATACCGGCTCGTCGGTCAAAGTGCCGGTGGGCAAGGCCACGCTGGGACGGGTTTTTAACCTCATCGGCCAGCCGATCGACGGACTCGGGCCGGTCAAGGCCGACGATTACTGGCCCATCCACCGCGATTCGCCGCCTGTGACCGACCTCTCGACCGAAACCGAGATCTTCGAGACCGGCATCAAGGTGATCGATCTTTTAACGCCTTTTGTCCGCGGCGGCAAGGCCGGACTTTTCGGCGGGGCCGGATTGGGTAAAACCGTGGTATTGACCGAACTTATCGCGCGGATCGCCTCGGCGCACGGCGGTTTTTCCGTTTTCGCCGGCGTGGGCGAGCGGACCCGCGAAGGAAACGACCTGTGGCTGGAAATGCAACATGCAAAAATCGGCGACACCGGCCGGAATGTGATGTCTCAAACCTGCATGGTCTTCGGCCAGATGAACGAGCCGCCGGGCGCACGCTTGCGCGTGGCTCTTTCGGCCCTGACCATGGCCGAATACTTCCGCGATTCGACCGGGGCCGACGTGCTCTTGTTCATCGACAACATATTTCGTTTTTCGCAGGCCGGCAGCGAGGTGTCCGCGCTTCTGGGGCGCATGCCATCGGCCGTGGGTTACCAGCCCACGCTGGCCACCGAGATGGGCCAGTTGCAGGAGCGGATCGCATCGACGAGCAAAGGGGCCATCACCTCGGTGCAGGCGGTGTACGTGCCGGCCGACGATCCGACCGATCCCGCCCCGGCCACGGCATTCGCCCAGCTCGACGCGTTCATCTACCTGGAACGGGCGATCAGCGAAAAGGGCATTTATCCGGCCGTGGACCCGCTGGCGTCGTCCAGCCGGATTTTGGATCCGCAATACCTGGGCCAGCGCCACTACGACTGCGCACGCCGCGTGCAAATGACCTTGCAGCGCTATCGCGAACTGCAAGATATCATCGCCATCCTCGGCGTGGACGAACTGAACGAGGCCGACAAACTCGTGGTGCACCGCGCCCGGCGCATCGAACGATTCCTGTCGCAGCCGTTTTTGGTGGCCGAGGTGTTTACCGGCAAGCCGGGCGAAATCACCCCCCTGGCCGACACCATTCGCAGCTTCGAGGAAATCTGCGACGGCAAGTGGGACCACCTGCCCGAACAGGCCTTTATGTATGTCGGCCCCATCGAGCAGGCCGAGGAACAAGCCAAGAAAATATCGAAATCTGAATGACGAAGGACGAAAGAATGTCGAAGCTCGAATGTCAAATGACAAAGTATAATTGTGGTTTATTTCGTCATTTTGGCTTTGTCATTCTTTTGTCATTAGGCCTTCGTCATTCGTAATTTCCGCCCCTACTGAACTCTGAACCCTGAACCCTTATATGCCCCAACTCCAGTGCATCATTGTTACTCCCGAACGCACCGTGCTCGAGCGGGAGGCCGATTTTGTGGTCGCCACCCTGTTCGACGGCGAGATCGGCGTCTGGCCGCGGCGGGCCCCGTTTATCGGCCGCTTGGGTTACGGCGAAATGCGGGTCACATTGGACGATGATACCGACCGCTACTTCATCGAGGGCGGTTTCATCGAGGTGCTCGAAGACGTGGTCACTGTGCTTACCGGCCGGGCCGTATTGGCGTCCGAACTCGACGAGGCGGTGGCCGTGGAACAACTCGGCGCAGCCAGGGCCAAGCCGGCCAACACGCCCGAACTTATGGCCATCCGCGATCGCGCAGTGATACAAACCCGGGCTCAACTCCACGCCTCACGGCGGGGGCGGCAGACAAAAGATGAAAGATAGTGGACAGTGGGCGGTTGATAGTAAGGGCCGGGCAATTTATTGCCCAGTTTAGATAGATGAAGAATGAGACCGCTTGCAGTTTCGCGATGGATTTACTTTTTAGCTATTCCACAATCTCCGCCTTGATTGGTCCTTCCGTGGATTTAGGCGCGGAATTATCCGGGCCGGGTTCAGCCGGCTTTTTTCGCAAAGACATGTCCCAAGGCAGCAGGCCGGTGCGTCCTGATAAGCGGTCGAAATTCCTGACGCTCGAGGAAATCAAGACCGCCGCGGCAATCGAGTATCCGATCATCCCCAGAACATAGGCGGCAATCACGGTCATTTCCGGTCCTGACATGTTGTGGTAGGAAATGCTTTCTACGTAAAACACACCGGGGAATCCTAAAAGAAAGGGAATACAAGCTGAAATTACAATAATTCCCTCGTTGCCTGGTCCACGGCCTCCGATCATCAGAGGAATGCAGCAGAACAGGTACAAACCGCCAGCGAACAGTCCGGTGGCCAAGGTCGCGGCCATGGCCCGCATCGAGGTGCGGCACCAAAGCGAGTACAGCACGCCCAATCCGCTGGCATACGCGGCCAGGATCAGCAGCGTTCCCATCAGAAATACGATGGCTATGACAAAGCCGGGGTCTAATATCGCGCCCAGTCCCCAAATAATGGCCAGCACGATTAATATGCCCCGCGCGGCCCAAAGATTTCCGGCGATCTTGCCCAGGATTATCTCGCGCGCTTCCAAGGGGGTGCTCAAAAGCGGCGCCCAGCAGTCGCGTTCCTTTTCCGAGGTGATCGAACCGGCGGCGCGGGCGGCGATCAAGAGCAGGCTCCCGCAACCCACTAACGCGCCCATGATAGCGCTATACCGCAAATAGTCGCTGTAATCGGAACGCCCCCCGCCGTATGATGGCGCAATGGTAGTGAAAAACACCCAGGCAGTCGGGGCAAGTATGCCGAATAGGATCAGCATCACGGCTATCCGCCCAACTGCGCCCAGTCGCGAGGCGGCCGGCTCGGCGACGATTTCTTTCCACAGCATGGGCCGATCGCCTATTTCAGGGCGGAACAAGTGAAACCGCCGCCGGCGTTTTTTAGGCACGCTGCCCGATGCCCTCAGGTGCACGCGGCGCACGGCCAAGGTCGATGCCGTTATACCCAAGACGCAGACGACGGCCTGATTGCGCAATAGCGCGAGCATGGCGTCCCATGCTATTGCGGTATTGGCCGAACTTGCCGTCACCAGCATGTGCCCCAGCGTATAAAACGGATTGGCCAGCAGCAACTGCTCGTTGAGCGAATCTAAAAAGGTATTGTAGAACCAGGTGCCGCGCATGTTGAGCATCATCGGCGGCAGCACGAGCAGGACGATTATCACCAGGTACGCCCGCACCACCGCTTCCCTGGCCCGGGCCGACCACACCGATACGGTAATGGAGATGATCGACACCGTTAGCGCGGTGCTTAGTGTGACGATCGTCAGCACGACGATGGCCTCGGGAGCGATCCCGCCCATGAGCATTGCAATAAATAATATCGGCATGCCCGCCAGCACCAGATACCCCACGTGCATGAGCCGGGCAAGCAATTTGCCCAGCACGATTTCCGCGTTGCTAAGCGTGCTGGCGAAAAGATATTCGATTGTGCGGCGTTCGCGTTCCTGGGCAATGGCGCCCGCGGCCATGGCCGGGCCCAAGGCTGCTACAGCCAGCAGTTGCAGCCAGGAAAATACGCCGAAAAAAACCCAGGCGAATGCCGCGATGAGGGCCCTGTCCGATAGGCCGCTGCGCTCGTTAAAACCTGAATAAGTGCAAAACAGGGCGAAAATCAGCACGGCCGCGTACAGCACGCGCACGATGAAATACCGGGTGCGCCGGGCGCTGGTCACCATATCCAAGGCGAACAGCGGGCCGGGCGAAATAAATCGCGGCAGCATCGATCACCTCCATACCCACATCTTACCCGGTTTTCAGCAGGACTTGAAGTAGCCCGGAAGATTCGCAGGAAAAAATGAAATAGCCCGGAAGATAGCGCCAATGTCGAAAGATAAATGAGTATGAATTTAAGCCGCAGAGCGGCGACATCGTGTAACCAGGGACGTTAGTCCCTGGAATCAGGCCGTTTTTTTCTTATAAGCCCCGAAGGGGCGACAGAGATTAATGTCGCCCCTTCGGGGCTTTAGAGGAAGTTCATCTCTTTACCAGGGACTGACGTCCCTGGCTACACGACAATGTCCCTTCGGGACTAAGACATTACCCATCAATTACTCATACCTCGTAAATATTTCAATCTTAATGCCACCGCCCACTGCTCACTGCCCGCTATTTATTTACAGGCCCGGGCGGGACGTAACCTTTTTGTCCGCCCTCGTAGGAGCTGAATTCGGCCCAGACCGGCAGGTGTTCGGAAATATCCTGGGCCTGCTGCATGGTAAGATCGAACTCGCGTATCAGATCCACGACTTCCGCGCGGCCGGTGAATTCGGTCGTGGCCCGGCGGTCGAAAAGAATGTTGTCCGCCAGTTGCGTGCCGCGGGTGGTGGTGGGCATGCCGGAGATGGCGGCGGTAATGCCCAATATTCCGCTCAATCCGCCCAGGTGGTTTTCGTCGGTCTGGAAATCGCCCAGCATGATGATATCGTCTTCATCCGGCATTTTTTTGCGCACGGCGCGAATGACGTCTGCCAACAGATCGAGTTCCGCCTCCGGTTTGTCGGGATTGGTGTCAACGGCAATCAATATGAAGGTGAAAGCCAAGCCCGGATCGATCCCCCGCACGCGGAATGCGCCCGCCAGCGGTTTGTGGCGGAATCGTCCCAGCGGATCCTCGACAAAATGCACCGTCGAGTGATCGATCTCCAGCGCGGTGCGATCGAACACGAATGCGCTGTAATGTTCGATGCCGTCGCGGCGCTGGGTCGGGCAGGTGGCGAAGTTGTATTGCCGCCCGCTGGCGGCGTTGATCTGTTCGACCAGCCGGATAAGCACGCCTTGATTTTTTCCCCGTATTCCTTCCAGGGCGATGAGTTCAAACTGCGGCAGCAGTCGCACCAGCACGTCGCTGATCCGCAGGCTGCCCAGTTTGTTCTCGTCCAGCCCGCCCAGGTTGAACGAGGCAATGCGGAAAGTCGGCCGCAGCGCCCGGGGAGCAGGTTCGGCTTGGGATATCTCATACCCCGATGCATCCACCCGGCCGGCGCGAGGCGTGATTTTAAATCCCGAAGCTTTTCCGTTTTCATACTGCGTTTCGACCTGATAATTTACGGCAAAGTATCCGCCGGCGCCTAGCAACACGATCAGTATCACCGCGAGAATCGCTCGACTCATGGGCCGCTCTATAAAAGGGTTCAGGGTTCGGGGTTCAGGGAATGAGGTAGGAGACTGAAATTGCCAAACAAACTTGTACAGGTTTGTACTATATTATCGTCATTTCGCACTACACATCTTTGGGTGGGGTGCACTATTTGCAGTCCATTATTAGCGGTTGAAAAGACATTTATTTGGTTAAATATGGAACATGTAGTATTGAAAGAATCTGCACAAAACGGCCTGAAATCCTAGAAAAAAAGCCCTGCCGCGGGGATTTAGATTGTGTTTATAAATGGGCCGGGCGTATACTAAAGCAAATGGGTCGGAATTGGCAAATTAGGGATTGTCCCGATTTTCCGGGGACCATGCCGGCATGGCCGGCGAAAATCGGACCATCCCCCTTCCGGCCGGAATTAGGAATCGAGGAAATCGCCCGTGGGCCGTCATCTTTTACGCTGCTTAATACTGGTGCTCGTGCTCAACGCGGGTTATGCCTGCCGGGCCGAAGTATTTGTGCTGGCCAATGGCGGGCGGATTTCGGGCGAACTTGTAAATCGCCAGGAAAGTCCGCGAAAACAATACGTTGTAAAAGTGGCCGGCGAAGGGCAAATCACCCTGGCCGCCTCGCAAGTCGAACAAGTGCTCAAGCGCCGGTCCGAGGAAGATGAGTACGAAAGGATTCGGCCCGCCTATCCCGATACCATCGAAGGCCAATGGGCCCTGGCCGAGTGGTGCCGCCAAAAACACCTGCCTCTGGAGCGCGAAACGCATTTGAAACGGATGATCGAATTGGACCCCAACCAAATCGACGCCCGCCGCGCACTGGGTTACGTCCAGGTCGACGGCCAATGGACAACCCAGGACGAACTTATGATCGAGCGCGGCTACAAACTCTATAAGAACCACTGGCTGCTGCCCCAGCAGATCGAATTGCTCGAGAGCAAAGCCAAGCTGGAAAACGCCCGGCAGGAATGGTTCCAAAACATCAAGCGCTGGCGGGGATGGCTGGGCACCGACCGCGACTCTCAGGCCCGGGAAAATTTCGGCAACATCACCGATCCCATGGCCGTCAAGGCGCTGCTTGTCAACTTGCGCGACGATGCTTCCATCCCGGCCCGGCTGATTTATGTCGAGGCCCTGGCGAAAATCAATTCTCCGGATGCCGCCATGGGCCTGGCCGTGGCCGCGATTGAAGACCGCGCCGAAGAGGTTCGCCAAACCTGTCTCGACCGCCTGCAAACCGAAAAACGCCCGGACGTGGTGACATATTTTGTCAGCAAATTGCGGGCGAAAGACAATCCTACCGTTAATCTGGCCGGAATCGCCCTGGGACGGATGAAAGACCCTTCGTCCATTGGGCCGCTGATCGATGCCCTGGTGACGACCCACAAATTCAAAATCCCCAAGGCCGGCGGGGATGGCGCCATGTCCACCACCTTCGGCAATGGCCCCGGCGGTAAAGGCGGCGGGATGTCCATGGGCGGCGGACCGACCATCATCTCCAAGCAGTTCGCTAACCAGCCCGTGCTCGACGCCCTGGCCGCAATCACCGGCCAGAATTTTACTTTCGACCAGTCCGCCTGGCGGCGCTGGTACGCCGCACAGAAAAAAACCGAAACAATCGACCCGCGACGCGATTGATCCAAGTTGAAGGAATTTATGAATCCAAGGGTAAAGACGTTTATATCTAAAAAGATTATCCCTTATAAATTGTATTCACTAATGGGGAAGTCGGAATATATGACTGCAATCCCTTGTTCGAGGTTGGCGTTTTTGAAGAATTAAAAGAAGTAAAGTACTTCAGGCGTGTAAAGGTTGCCCAAGGTATGGCGACCTGGCCACATGAGGGATATCTGTCCAGATGAGCTATACACGGATTCTTTGAAGATAAAGCCTGAAAGAAAAACTGAATAACCTGCCGAAAGGTTAAAAACGGGTTCCTGCATCTTTATCCGCCATTATCTGTGGATAGGGGGATGATTGCATTTTTCGCTAGGGCAATCTACACTGACGTCCATGCCGTTTGCTTCTCCGACGTCGGTTGGATGTTGAACGGCCGCTAAATCCGAACTGTCGCTTCTATCGCCCGGTATTGGAATGAAAACGATCCTTTCAAAAGCAACTTTCATACTGGTGATCGTTGCGATTCATTGTGTCGCGACGACGGGAGATGAAATCGGAAGTCAACCTCAGTTGAAATGGCTGCCGTTAAATCAACCGTCTGACCTAAAACAATGTTTATCGGTGGCGGTTCATCCCTTCAATGACTTTGCCAAACACCGCTCCAAGTGGGAGGAGGTCTTTGCAGCATACCACGTACAGTTCCTGGACCGTGCAACAGGGCTCAACGACGTGAACTATCCGGCGGGGGTTGATAAACGGACCTTGGAACAAACCCGGGGCTGTCAGGTGCGCACCGGTTCTTATTTCACCCAGAGTCCCGGAGAATTTGCGGCTAATTGGGGATTCAAACAGCTATACTATTCGAAACTCCACGACGACGCCCGGTGGCACGACATCCGCGGCGTAGCTGGGGATGATCCTTATGAAATCGCTGCCGGCCGCGATTTGCAAGGGCACATACTCCATACAGAGGGCAAAGTCCGGACGACTATGAGTCTGCATTGCCCGGATTGGGTGCAATATCACAAGTTGTCAATCGAGCACGTACTAGAGTTTGGCATGGACGCCATTGACATTGACTCCCCTCAGCAGGTCGCGTCTTACACGGGTGGCCCCGGAGACTTCAGCGATTGGGGCATCCGAGCTTTTCAGCTACACCTGCGTCAAGCGGTGACCCCGGAGAAGGCGAAGAGTTGGGGTATCGCTGATATTTCCAAATTCGACGTAAAGCAGTATTTTCTAGGCTTGCAACGGACCGGCAAGGCCTCGGCCAATGCCCTTGCCAACCCGATCATCCGCGAATGGGTGTTGTTCAATCAACTCAGTGAAATCGATTTTCATCGCCAGTTGAAGGACCACGCCGCCGTGTGCGGCGCTAAACTTGGCAAGAAATTCGTGCCCTACTACGGCAATCTTCACATGGGCCATCCGAAAAATCCCCTTTGCATCGCCAATCCCAGCGTCCTGCTGGGCCAAGTTGTGGATGTAATACAGATAGAGAGTGTGCCGGCCGTGCCTCCTTTACGCCTGACCACGCTCCACAAACTCGGTTTGGCAATGGGAAATTACGAAAAACCCGTCTGGAGCTTGCCGACTACGAACCGGCTCTCCCGTTGACCAGCAGTAATCAATATGAACGATTACTCCAGATCTACATGGCCGAGACATTTGCGGCAGGCGCCGTGCCGGAAATTGATCTAGGCGGTTGGCCGGGCCTCGGAAACCCGCACACGTTGTCGGTCACTCCCAGAGCAGACATTTTTCCCGGTCTCAAGAGCTTCTTGGATTTTGTGGTCGATCATCGCCAGTGGTTTGCAACCCAGCAACCGCACAACGAGGTCGCACTGGTCTACTCAATTCCATCCTTTTTGTGGAATGACGTGCCATTATGGCAGAAATACCCGCACGATCATCAGGTGGCATTCATGGCCTTTGGCCGGGCCATGGAAGAGGGACATGTGCCTTACGACGTGGTGATTTTCGGCCACCCGCGATTGTGGGACGATACCCGCAGCATGGCGCGTCTGGCTGCTTATCGAACTATCATATTTCCGCGGGTGGATTGCGTGAGTAAATCCCAGTGGCAGGCTGTTAATCGCTTTGTTCGTGCCGGCGGACGCCTTGTCGTGGGGGGGAATCTCCCGGAAACCGCCAACCGCGATGAAAACTTTAATCCCCGAACCGGCGGCAATCCGCAAACCCTCGCGAAACAACCGGGACAAGGAGCCGTCGCAACTGTACCGATGGATATACTGCAACAGTTTTATAAAAGCGCCATTGAGAACGCGACGTATGCACCAACGCTCCGGCAATCTATTTTGAAACCGTTGGGCGCGAATTCACTGCTGCGCACCGACGCTCCGGCCGAAGTGGGAATCAATGTGTTCACAGCCGCGAACATCTGGATTCTGCATTTGGTCAATCACCAATATCAGGCCGGCAGCGATAGCATTCCTCCCGTGGATGGATTCTCCATTTCACTGCGATTGCCGCCCACAGTAACGATTCGCAAGGCTTCCTGGTTCGACGCTTCGGATAATGTCGCGCACGACCTCGATATAACGCACTCTGGCGAATATGAGGTTTTCCGCCCCCCTCCGCTCAAGGTTTGGGATTTGATCGTGCTGGAATAAAGGAATAAAGGCGCCGAAAATCGATTCCAAGTTGATTTACATTCTTCTGACGTTGAGAAGAGCGACTAATTTAAAAAGGTTCCCGGCTTTTTTGTTTCCATATTTCCTCTGCTTTGTAAAAAAATTGTTTGATACCTTGAACCGCTCAATTAAATCCCGATTCCCAATTCGCATATCCCGATCCATTCTGTATTCATACGAACAATCACGGCGAGGCTGAAGCCATTTGAGATTTTTGCGCACGATTTCTCCGCCAGGGCCAGCGGATGTCGCGGACCGCGGTGAGGGCCACGCGGTCTTCCAGGTTGGGGCGGAAGATGGTCAGGATCAGAAGCGGCAGGTACCAGGCGATGTACAATCCGCCGTTGTTGGCGTGCCAGAATTGCGTGGCCAGCATCACGGCCGCCGAACAACTCAAAAGCGTGCCCAGATTCTTTTGCGGCGGCCACAGGGCCAGGCTGCAACACAGGGCCACAAAAGCCGCCAGCACCGGATAGCGGAAGGCTTTTTCATGGAATGTCCAAAAGCCCGAGGAGACCACTTCCAGCGGATTGCGGAAGCCCAGCATCAGTCGCAATTGCGGCCAGAACGTTTCCCAAGTGCCCGTGCTTAGGGCCAGCCAGGTGATCATGACGGCCAGGGCCAAAACCACTCCGATCAGAAATCGCACCACGCCCTTGCGCCAATAGAATCCGCACCAGAGGGGCAGCAGGAACCAGGGATAATAAATCACGCCCACGGCTATGCCCATGAACACGCCGGCGATCATCGGCCGGCGATAAGCCACAACTGCCCAGACCAACAGCGCAGCCGGAACCACGTGATCTACCTGCCCGGTAATCTGGCTGGTGTAAAACGTTAGCAGGTAAAGCGTGGCCGCCGCCACGCCGGTATGGATATTGTCGAAATGCCGATAACCCACCAACACCATGCCGATGATCACGGCCAGGTGACCCAGGATGGCGGTGCTGCGGGCCGAAGCCACCCGGATTTCCTGCTGGCGGAAGACTTCGGGCTGGGTGCCGTCCACCCGTATCATGGCCTTGCTCGAGAAACCGGCGAACTGATAGAAAAACTTCAAGCCCGGACTGTCCTGCGCCGGCGCCGCCTGCTTGGCCAGGTACGATTCCAGTCGTTCGGGCGGATTTTTCACGATGTTGGCCATCAAAAAGACCAAAAGCGCCACGCCCGTAAAAGTCAGCCCGCTCACCGAAAGATTCGGCTCCAACAACGGACGGCGGACCATGATCGGATCGATCAGCAAACGGATCAAGAAAAATCCGCTGATTCCGAACAGACACACGTATCCGCCTTGCACCTGCCAGGGCACATTGTTTTTCATGCCGTAATATATCAACAACAAGCCCGGCGAAATGGCGATCAAAGCCATGAGGTCCAAGTTCCGCACGCTCCAGAAGCGGTGGAACTTGAAATACATGCCGATAATCAACAGCGACGACAAATAGGCCCAGGTCGTCGGGTTGAGCTTATAATCGAATAGTATTTCCTGCATCGAATTTTATGCGAGGGTGTTGGTTCGAAAATATGCGGCGACATGAAAAGTAGTCCGCACATGCCGCGTGCGGAATCGGCACACGGCCTGTGCCGTCTACAAATATAGTTTAAAGTAGTCCGCACACTCCGTGTGCGGAATCGGCACACGGAGCGTGCCGTCCACATAGCTGGATTCAATATGTCAGGATATATGATCCAAGGGAGTTTGCAACCCCCCCGCTTTGTCATTCCAGACGATCCGCGGCCTCGTCGGCCCAGGGACTATCGGGGGCCAAGGCCAAAAACCGCTCCCAATGCTCGGCTGCACGGGCGCCCTGGCCGATCTCGTCGAGCGTGCGGGCCAGGTGATAATGCACGTCGGCGTAATCGCCATGGAAGCGAAGGGCCCCTTCAAATGCCGCCACGGCCAGGTCGCGCTCGCCGATCTCGGCCAACACGCAGCCCAGGTTCGCCCGGGCTTCGACATAGTCCTCGTCCAGTTCGATTGCCATGTAATAGCGTTCCCTTGCCGCCGCAAGATCGCCCTGCCGATAGAGCAATTCGGCGACCATGAAACAGATCTCCGGCTTGGGACCGCCGGCTGCCATGGCGGCCCGATACATCTCGGCGGCGGCCGATAATTGCCCGTCCTCTTCCAATTCCGCGGCCAGATTGCACATTTGATCGGCAGTCGATGGGATCGCTCTTTCCGGCGGCTCGGAAACATCCCAGGCGTCAAAGTCGAATCGCATCTGCCCGCCCGGCTCAATCAGCCCATCTCCCTGACGCAGCAAAATTTGCTTGCCTTGCACAATCACCGAAAGCTGCGCCAAGGGCCGGGCCACGCCGGGCAAAAAGTTCGCCAAGGCGTTGAGCTTTTTTTCGATCGCGGCCGGCGACACGCCCGCCGCCAAAAGCTCAGCCAGACGACGCGCAGCGGCCACTTCCTGAAAATCGAAGTATGGCAGCCGCCGCACCTCGCGGACCGGAACGATCAATCCCCGCCGGTGCCAACGCCGGATCACCGCCACCGGCACGCCCAGCAGGTCGGCCAGCATGGCAGGCGTATATAGCCGATGGATGTCCTGCTCGTGCTCGACCAATCCCAGGCGGTGCCAGAGTTGCGTTTCGCTGATGATTTCCAAATCGCCTTTTTCGGCCGCCAGCCGGGCGGGTTCGTCGAACCACTGCTCCGGCCCCTCGCCTTCGGCCAAGGGTAGCTCCTCCTCGCCGACGACCACCAGATGGGCCGATGCGTCCGGCCGGTCCAAGACCGTCGCCCCATGACTGCGGACCAATTGCCCTGCGTCCCGCCGCGACATGCTCGCCAGCTTTCCCACAAACGCCAAGCGCTTGCCTTGCAAAACCCCCAAGTTTTCGTCGGCGTTTGTCATAATTCTATATATCAAGACAAAATCATTCCAAATTTTCGGATTTGGAAATTCGAACGACACAATGAATTGCAACTATGAATACTCTGATACCATCGGTGCGATATATAATTCTAAAATTATTCTGGATTACCTGCCGATACCCTTAACTATTATCTTCGGCAATATAATTCCCTAAAAAGGGATTGGAAGCCAATAAACCGATTTGGTTAATAATTGGAATAATATTAATTGGAAAAATATGTTGTACAATACATTTTGCCATATTAGGCGACTCTTTGGTTATTCTTTTCAACGGTTCTTCCAAGATGTATAAGGCTTTCGGCGCCCAAATTATTTGAGCCATGTTTGCAACCGCTCTTTCATATCTTCGTGGAGGATGCCTTTTCCTTCGGCAAGTTCTTTTTCGCCTTGTTCGATCTTGTCGAGGAGATTTAGTTTTTCCATCAGGGAGTCCATATCAATCTCTTCGGGGAATGCATCTATCACTTGTTTAATTTTTTCCTTACGCATATCATTTTTGCCTAATGATCAACATATAATAATACAGTAACACCCGATTATTCATTTAAATATACCTGGTTGGAGTATAGTGTCAATCGTTACCTGTTTTTCCCTGTTGCCGCGCAAAAAAAGCGGGGCACAAACCATCGACCGGCTTGTGCCTCGCATTTAAATCGTATTTCGACCGGATTTTATCTCGTGAAATCTTTAGACGGCACTGGAACTAACCCCGGCTTTTCCGTGTCCGAAGATTTCGGCGCGGCCGGCTCCGTAGCTGATTCCGGCGCTTTCTCCGTGCTTGATGTGCCGTTTGAATTATCGTTTTTCGGCGGGGCCGGCGTGGGCGTTTGCGGGGCAAAGGTCGTGGTCGGCGAACTTGGTGTGGTAATTGTCGCGGACGGCGCGGAAACTCCCGTTTCCGGAACGGTTACTCCCAGCGGCTCGCCGCAGGGACCGATCGGCTCGCGATAGCAAACCCCGTGCGGCACGGAGAATGTATATGTCACGGGAATCCGCTTTTCCACAACATGCGGCACCCGGACCGTCTCTTGCATGGCCGCCATCTTGCACACCTGGACCGGCTTTTGCACTACCCGCTCCTCGTAAACCATGCGGCAGGTCGTCACCGGAATCTTGCGAACCTGCTGCTCGGTGACAATGTGACAGACCTGCACCGGAACTTGCTGTTCCACGCGCTCCTCGACCGGGCGTAATACCGTATATGGCACCTTCTTGACCACTTCTTCCTGAACCACACGGCAGGTCGTCACCGGGATCTTGCGGACCTGCTGCTCCTGCTCGTAGCGCACGGTTTGCACCGGCACCTGGCGCGATTCGGTTTGCGGCACCATGAACGTCTGCTGGACCTGCTGCGCCACTACGTTGGGCTGCCATACCCTTTGCACTTCACAGGATGTGCGGGGAACTTGCACCCAGTACAGCCCGGCACGCTGATAAACCGTCTGGCCCGTGGCCGGATCGACCGCGCACGTGCCCGACATCCATCGCAGCCGAGTGGCCGGCGGCTCGGGCTTCATAACTGTCTGTTCGACAAAACCGCCCCGATCCACCATCTGCGTCTGGCACACGGTCTGCGGGCGCATTACCGTATAGGTCTCGGTGCGGCATGATGTTTCGTACACCGGCCTTAAAACGGTGTAAGCTTCTTCCCGTTCGGAGGTTTCAGTAATCGGATGGTCTACGGTATAGCGTTCCTCGCGTTCGGCCGTTTCCTGCACGTAGCGGATGCGTGTGTAACTGTTGTCGCGCATCTGCGTTTCCCAGACCGGCTTTTGCACCGTGTAAACCTCTTCCCGCTCGCTGGTTTCGGTCACCGGCCTGGCCACGGTATAGCGCTCCTCGTGCATCTGCGTCTCCCAGATGGGCTTGTAGGTCGTCACCGGACGGTCTTCATAAGCCGTCTCGTATTCGATCTTAAAGGCGGTCCTTTGCCGCTGTTCGCAGACCGTTTTGTAGACCAGCCGGTACTCCTGGCCGCACACGCTCGCCGCCGAGTACACGGTAGATGTGGAAGGCGTCGCGCAATCGCACGCCCGTCCGCATACCGCGGGCAGCAAACCGCCAACGATTAATAAACTAAATGAGATTCGGGTTAAAGCGTTCATTTTTTCGACCTTTTAATAATTAGCCGGGATTGTCCTGATATTGATATTTAACACCCCGTGAATACACGGGAGGTTAAAAATGAAAAACAATGGAATAGCTGTTTCCTTTTTTCCTTCCTTCCCCTGTTTCCTTTACTTACACTCAAATATTAGGTGTCTACACTCCTAAAATCTAGGTTGCGGAAAGGGCGAATTACAGTAATTTATAAATCTATCCCTTCAGTATAATCTGCCAGACAAAGCCCCCGGCTGCAAATCCCCAAACGCCCCGCAAAGTTTAACATGGATTGCAACTTCAAGTTGCATAAACAGTTACGGCGGTTTATATTCCTTGAAGTTTTTCCCTGCTCGCGCCGCATGCAAAGGCAGCATGCTTTTCTCAATCCTCGGGCCCATATAGACTTGCACCTCAAGTTTATCTAACCGTTACAACCGGCCCCCTCATGTATTACATAATACGAAACATAGTGTTATTTTGTTCACTTTAATGAGATCCCAGCCGTCTTGTTAAAATCTCTCTATACCGTATCCGAGCATGATTCAGACACCCGCCAGCCAAATCACCTTCGGAAGTGGATCCGCAATATGAAAAAATGGAAGAAATATCTCCTTTGGACAGGAATCGGAACGGGGGCAGTAATAACAATTTTGCTCATTTTCTCTGTCCTTTATCATTTAATCTTCGGTACGCCGCTTGATCGAAAGATTGCCGCCCTGCGTAAATCTGGAGAACCCATTTGCCTGGCCGATCTTGCCCGTAAATCCATTCCACCCGATCAAAACGGCTTATCTTATCTCCTTCGTGTAAAAAAGGATTTGGATACCATTGATAAAGAACTTTTTCCCCTTTCGGATAACGAAGGGAACTACAAACCCGAGAATATGAAAATAATTGAAGAAATCTTTCAGGCTTATCCGAATGTTTATCCTCTTTTGGAACAAGCAGCCGCATGTACAGATTTTGATTTGCATTTGGATTTTAATTTGACGCCGAATAAATTTAATGAAAAACTAATGGAAGATATCGGCTCATTGTTTCGCCCTACCGAAAGATACCTTGACGCGAGGATTCGGTTATTACTTTCGCAAGGCGAAAGTGATGAAGCCCTCCGCTCAACCATCCTGCGGCTTCAGTTCTCTCGCCATCTTGAGAATGAGCCATTAATTCTTAGTTATGCAACGGCCCTTGGTATGAAAAAAAGGGCTCTGGAATGCGCAAACGAAATATTACAGGCTGGGTCTGTTAACGATAACATAAGAGATATGCTTGATAAGGAATTATCGCTTCATGGATCAATGGAAAAATTTCGTAATGCACTCATTTCCGAGCGAGCATTTGCCCTAGATCAGTACAGGTACGTAGTTCCACATTCGTGGATGTTAATTTTGAATGGTCAACAGAATTTAATTGATCAAGGGGAATTATCTGTGTTAAGTGCTTATGAGAATGATATTAATTATTCATTTCATCCTTTATCTGATTTAGTTACTAACAAAACTAACCGCGTTGTTTCCACAATGTCGTGGAATAATATAGGATATCTGGCAATACCTGTATTGCATCAAACTCTGATCAGTGCTTATCGCGCTCAGGCTTTGGTCCGTGCACTTTGCATTATCAATGCACTGCAAAGAACAAATCCGGCCGATAACGATAAAACACCGACAATGGCGGAACTCGGCCTGCCCAACGAGGTAGGAATCGATCCCTTTAACGGCAAAACTATGATTATCAAGAAACTCGCAAATGGTTGGCTGGTCTATTCCGTGGGCGAAAACCTCCAAGACGACGGCGGCAAAGTTGAAGAAGAATCCAATAATAAACCGCTGGATGTCGGTTTCGGGCCGAAAACCGCCCCGAAACAGGCACAGGAAAAATGAATGCATGGCTGTAATGCCCCTTGTAGCCCCCGGGCTTATTCACAGGGGGCTAAATATAGCTTCAACCAAAAAATGCCTTCCACAGCCTATAACTTTTCCTGGAAAAATCAATAAAATCTTATCTATTACGGGTCTTTAATTTAGAAGGCATTGTAAGTGCTCTTCACCAAACGGAGCGGCGATGGACACATTAGGCAAACGACTAGCCCAAGGCGATCATGCCGCCTTTGCCGAGCTATACGATGCCTGCGCCGACCGCATCCATCATTATTTGATGGTCATCCTGGGCTCAAAAGAGGATGCCGAAGACGCCTTGCAAGAGACCTTCATCCGCCTGGCCGGAAATTGTAAACGTTTGGCGAAAGTCGAAAATTTAATCGCATACACTTTTACCATTGCTCGAAACGAGGCCCTGCGCTTGGCCGGGCGGCGAAAAACCGCAGCATCCTTAGGCGCAAATGCCGAAAGACAACGACTATTTGAAAAAGTCGAAAAGAATAATCCCGGGGCAAATGAATACGTAGAGGCGGCAACCATGGTCTTGAGCCGTTTGGATCCTGATCTTCGCGAAATCGTGGAACTAAAATTTTTCGCCGGGCTCACGTTCCGCGAAATAGCCGATGTAACCGCCTGCCCGCAAGGAACCGCAGCCACGCGCTATCGCACGGCCTTGGAAAAAATGCGGGCGATTTTGGCAAAGGACTGGACATGAACAATGATCCTGAACAAATCCTCTCACAAATAAAACCCTGCGGGACGGACAACCATTTGCGCTTGCAAGTCCTCAGCGCGGTCGATTCCCGGTTGCGCGAATCGCGCCATTGGCAGTTGCAAAAACGCATTGGACTGATCACCCTGGCAATGGTTATATTTGGTGCGGGTCTGAATATTTGGGTCGACCATGATATTTCGCGGCGCATTGCGGCACTGTTTCCTCCACCGACCCCTTCGCGCAACGCCGTTGAATTAGCGGCCTTTGTATCCAAATACACCGACCCGCAGGCCGGCCAGTGGGTTTACAGGCAATTGGCCGTCGATCATTTTTATTCATTCTCGCCGGAGGACTATGTTGCATATATCCAAAAAATAACCGCCGAATCGGAAAGTCTTTATAAGGATAAATTTTATGAAAAGAGCGAAAAAAATTCTCCTCTGGACCGGCATAAGCCTGGGAACGTTGATCGCAATCCTGCTGATATGCGCGGCATGTTATTCCTGGATTCTCGGCTCACGGCTTGAGAAAGAATTGGCGGCGGTTAAAGCCGCCGGCGACCCGATATGCCTTGCCGATCTTGCCCGGAAACCGATACTCCCGGAACAAAACGGCGCGACGTATCTTCTGCGGGCAAAAGATGACATGAATGCGGTGGTAAATGAAGTTTATGATCTAAAAAGTTTCCAAGAATGGCAATACTATCCTGAAGATATGAAAAAAATCAAAGCTGCTTTGGATGCATATCCAAAAGTCTTTCCTCTATTGCAACAGGCGGCTTCATGTCCGGATTTCGATTCCAAACTAGATTATAATCTTCCACCAAGTAAACTCTTGGCCGCAATCTGTGACCAAGGCAATTCCGGCTTCCTTCGTGCTCCTGCAAGATACCTTCAAGCGCGAACAAAATTGTTGATTTTTCAGGGAGATAGGAATGAAGCCTTGCAATCGGCTATCTTAATGTTACAATTGTCTCACCAACTTGAACACGAGCCACTTCTTATAAACTATTTAGTGACCAAGGCCGTTGAAAATATGGCGCTGGAATGCGCCAATGAAGTGTTGCAATCCGGCCCTGTCAGCGATCAAACAAGAACGGCCTTGGATGCGGAGTTAGCGCTTCATGGATCGATGGACCAATTCAGAAAGATGCTAAGAACCGAACGTGCTTATAGCCTGGATTGTTTAAGACATGAATTTCCTCGACTCTGGGTATTATCAAACCAATGGCAATTAACCTTGCTGGATGCGTTTAAGAAAATTTTAAATTCTCCTTCATATAAGTATTCAGACTGGGCCGCTATAATCGACACAAAATCGACAAAATCCAATTCCATGTCTGGTTTCACTAATCTAGCAAATATCGTGGTGGATCTAATGAGACCAGCATTGCACGCGGCACTTACGGCATCCTCTCGCACTCAAGCCCAAACACGCGAGATTCGCATCATTAATGCCCTGCAAAAAAAAGTCCCGCAGGATAGCGATAAAGTGCCGACAATGGCGGAGTTTGGTCTGCCCGACGAAGTGGGCATAGATCCTTTCAACGGCAAGCCGATGATTATCAAGAAACTTGCCAAGGGTTGGCTGGTTTATTCTGTGGGCGAAAATCTTAAGGATGACGGCGGCAAGGTTGAAGAAGAATCCAACAATAAACCGCTGGATGTCGGTTTCGGACCGAAAATCCCCGCGCCGCAATCACAAGAAAAAGAACCGGCTCAATAAAATCCGCCCGGACTCTTTATCACGAAAACACGAAAGTGCGAAAAGTCGAAAGAGAAACAAAGAAATTAATCGTCGGTTGATTTTTTAATTATTTTTTCGTGTTTTCGTCCTTTCGTGATTTCGTGATTAATTGATTTTTTAATCCTGCACCCGGAGCAAGCTCCGGGGCTAAACGATGATTATCACTAATCCCTGATCCCTTTCTTTCTTCTCCGCCCTTTGCCATAATGGGCCGTATGCGTATTTTGGATTTAACCCTGCCCGCGCCGGCCGAGAATTTAGCCCTGGACGAAGCCCTTTTGGAAGAGGCGGAAGCGGCCGCCCAGCCGCTGGAAACGCTGCGCTTTTGGGAGCCGGCGGAAAACATGGCGGTCGTGGGGCGCTCCTCGTACGTCGATGCCGAAGTGCATCAAGATGCCTGCCGGGAATCGGGCATACCCATCTTTCGCCGCGTCAGCGGCGGGGCGGCAATCGTCACCGGGCCCGGCTGCTTGATGTATGCTCTGGTGCTCAGCTATCAAAATTATCCCGCCCTGATTGTAGTAAATCAGGCCCATGCTTTTGTGCTCAAAACGCTGGCAAATGCCCTTGCGCCCTTGGTCCCGGGCGTGCATTATTGCGGAACCAGCGACCTGGCCCTGGACAAGATGAAATTTTCCGGCAACAGCATGCGCTGTCGAAGGCGGCATTTATTGTATCACGGCACGATTTTATATAATTTTCCCCTAGAGATGATTTCCCGCTGTTTGAAATTCCCCCCGCGGATGCCCGACTATCGCAACCACCGCGATCATGGGGCCTTCATTGCGAACCTGCCGGTTCCGGCCGATGCAATTCGGCGTGCCTTGATTTCCGCCTGGAATGCCGTGGAACCATTGGCAGATTGGCCCCGGGAACTCACATCCCGCTTGGCTGCGGAAAAATACGCCAACCCG
>JBEKSO010000087.1:0-11592 GCA_049516935.1 Thermoguttaceae bacterium | reverse complement strand
TTGAAACACAGGCATTTTCTTCTAAACCTACATACGCCTTCGTTTGCTTGCCAGCCAAGTCCAGGCCACCTACAATACCTGAAAATCCCGGACACCATTGGGACAAGCCAGCAGTGGCACCCAACCGTAATAATTAGATGTGACGCAATACTGGAGTATTTTCCAGATAAATGTAGCGTTTGTGCGGCGCCGGCGTTTGGCCGGCGCTTGAATAAACACGGGCAAGATGCCCGTGCCGCCCAGTTTTGCCCGCCATATTGAAATGAAACGCGAGGCGCAGGCAGTTCCTAACTCCAGGCCACAGAAGCACTTGCGCTTCGATTTAAAACAATTTAAAAATATTGGAAAATAATTATATTGACATGTCGCAATATTACGATATAATTGATATATGAAAGCGACGCGAACTCCCAAATTGATTGCCATGAAAAACCTGGAAGAGGCCGCCGATTGCCTGAAAACACTGGCGCATCCGGTCAGGCTTCGCATGCTGCAACTCATGCTTCAAGGCGCATTCACCGTGGGGGAACTGGCCGCGGCCTGTGAAATCCCCAGCCACATGGCCTCCGAGCACTTGCGCATGATGCAACACTGCGGCTTTCTGAATCGCCGGCAAGACGGGCGGCGAATCTACTATCAGGTGGCCGAACCGTCTTTGCAGCGAATTATGAAATGCATCGAAACCCGTTTCGGAGACGGCTGTAGTCACGAATAAATTTTTTTGCGTTAATATGTCGTAATATCGCGAACTTAAGATACTATTCTACGTAACAAAGTATATGGAAAGGATTCGAAGACATGAAATATCCAGCAAAAAGACATTGGCGCCCAATTGTTGTTGCGGGCATGTCTATTCTGACTTTAACACTATTAGTTTCATATCTATCGGCAGGCGGTACGGAAAATGCCGTATCGTCGATTGTAAGATACTTAACCTTAAGAGGAGACAGAAAAACCATGAAGACGTCCCAGGCTACCCCAGTAATCGAACACGTAAACGAATCCAATTTTAATGAAAAGGTCCTACGATCGGCCGTTCCCGTATTGGTCGATTTCTATGCCGAATGGTGCGGCCCCTGCAAGGCGCTTGCGCCCGTGCTTGAAGAATTTGCACGGGATAATCCCAATGCGAAAATCGTGAAAGTAAACGTGGACGAGAACTACGAGCTGGCTTCCCATTATCAGATCGAGTCGATTCCAAGCCTGCTCATATTCAAGAATAGTGAATTATCCGTCAGGCACGTGGGACTTGCCGACAAATCATTATTAAAGCGGCTCCTGACACGATAACGCATCGAAATGCATATTGATCCGCGGCGATTTACGATCATCGATGTTCACTAATCATAACAAATGACAAGATGAAGAATGCGATTCCGGAAAACAAGGAGAGAAAATCCATGAATTTATCAACATTTACGACTTTCATTTTAGTATTTGCGGCCTGGTTCATATTGATCCGCTGGGTTTTGCCATGGCTCGGCGTGCCAACATGCATGGGCGGCAATTGCTCGATATCTGCGCATCAAAGCGCAAATCCACAAGCAAACCCGGTACAAGGCGATAATACGCCACAGGCAAATAGCGATATTCCGGAATAATTATTACCGCCCGGGATCGAACGGACGAACAGAAGATTAAATGTAAGAAAGGGTTATTATCATGACAATTGAACGCGGATTAAGGTTGGCGGCCGGTTTAGTGGTATTGTTGAGCCTGTCGCTGGGCTATTTTGTCAATCCCGCCTGGTTGCTATTGACAGCTTTTGCCGGATTGAATTTACTACAGTCGGCTTTCACGAATTGGTGTCCCATGGCATGGGTGTTTGCCGGTCTGGGATTCCAGCCTTGTGCCGCCGGCCAGGCTCGATATGTCGCTCAACCTGCTATTGAGTCTCGGAAAAAGAATGTTGCATGAAAAGTCAGAGCCGGGGCGTGTCGCCCCGATAATTCCGGGCCGACACGGCCCGGCTCTGATGGTAAAACGCGATATTTATTACCTGAGACTCAATAAACGCTGAGTTTTTGGCTTAACGGTTCATGCTTTTCGTTGCGCGAGAACAGGTGACCTATGATGACAATCGGAACTTTTCTTTTGCGATTGATGCGATGGACCGTTCGCCTTGTAGTCATACTTGCTTTTTCGGCGGGTGTTGTCGCGCTCATGCTGTGGCTGGCCGGGAATTTCACGCCGAAAGTTCCGGTCGCGGCCGGCGCGGCGCAGCCTCAAAACCAAAAAATCGCAGACAATATTGTGAAGGTGCGTTTGATCCGGCTGCCGCTCTACGAGTCGGCGGTAGGCACTATCCGCTCGGTTCACGAAACGACCATCTCTTCCAAGCTGTTGGCGCGCGTCGTAGAAGTAAATCTAAAAGCCGGCCAAAGCGTGCATGCGGGCGACGTCCTCGTGCGATTGGACGATACCGACCTGCGCGCCAAGCTCCAGCAGGCCAAGGCCGCGGCGGCATCGGCCGACGCGATCCATGCCCAGGCGGTCAGCGATGAAAGGCGAGCCGCTCTATTACGCAAATCCAATGTGGTCACCCAGCAGGAGTATGAAAAAGACGTAACGGCGGTAACATCCTCGGCCGCCGATCTGCTGCGGGCTCAAGAGGCGGTCAAGGAAATGCAGGCCATGCTGGATTGGGCAACTGTCCGCTCGCCGCTTGACGGAATCGTTACCGACAAAAAAATCGACGTCGGCGACATGGTTACGCCCGGCCAGGTGCTGCTTACGCTCTTCGATCCCAAGCAAATGCAGCTTGTGGCCTCGGTCCGCGAATCGCTGGCATATAAACTCAAAGTCGGCCAGAGTATCGGCGTGCGGGTTGAAGTTCTTAAGAAGCTCTGCTCCGGGATCATAAGCGAGATCGTGCCCGAGGCGCAGTCGGCCACCCGGACGTTCCAGGTAAAGGTAACAGGGCCGTGTCCCTCGGGCATATACACGGGCATGTTCGGACGAATCCTGATCCCACTCGAGGAAGAGCAAGTCCTGGTAATTCCCCGCCGGGCGGTGCGAAATGTGGGCCAACTGGAATTGGCGGACGTGCTGGAAAACGGCCGGGTCAACCGGCGGGCCGTCCGCACGGGACGGCCGATCGAGGACAATGTCGAAGTGCTTTCAGGACTCGGCGAAGGCGAAGAAGTTGTTGTGCCCGGCAGTGCGGAATCGGCTCAGGAGTCCGTCCATGACTGAGCATGCCGGACTAGCTTCGAGCCCGGAGCATAATTTCACGAACAAGATCGTGAAAATGTTCCTGGATTCGAATCTCTCGCTGATTCTCATTATCTTGGCGGTTGTGGTGGGTCTGACTGCGCTGGGATTGACGCCTCGCGAGGAAGACCCGCAGATCGTCGTGCCGCTGGCCGATGTTTACGTGAATTTTCCCGGCCACTCGGCGGCCGAGGTGGAGCAACTGGTCGCCACGCCGCTGGAGAAGATTCTCTATCAGATCGACGGCGTGGAATACGTCTATTCGATGAGCCGGGAAGGCCAGGCGATTATCACGGTGCGCTACTACGTGGGAGAGGACCGCGAGCGGAGCCTGGTCAAGCTCTACAAGAAGATCGACGAGCATCTCGATATTGTTCCGCCCGGCGTAACGAGCTGGATCATCAAGCCCGTCGAGATCGACGACGTGCCGGTGGCAACTCTCACCCTCGCCGGAAAGTCTTCCGACGACATGACCTTGCGGCGCGTGGCCGAGGAGCTGACTGAGCGGCTTGCGGGCGTCAAAGACGTGTCGCGGGCGTACGTGGTGGGCGGCAGACCGCGAGTCGTACTGGTCGAAATGGACCCGGATCTGATGGCGGCATACCATGTTTCGCCTTTGGTGTTGCAGCAGGCACTGCAAGGGGCCAACGTGCTTAAAACGGCGGGCGAGATCCGCAGCAATGACCGGTTGATCCGCGTGGACGCCGGCCTGCCATTTTCCGATCCGCAACAACTCGGCGACCTGGTGGTCAGCGTGTTCGAGGGGCGGCCCGTGTTCCTCAAGGATGTGGCCCGCGTGGTCGATGGCCCCGAGGAAGTCAACAGCTACGTGCGCCACGGGTGGGGACCTGCCCGGGGATTCACAAAAGAGGAATTCTTTCCCGGCAATGTTCTGGATAAAGCATCTACTGTCGCGGCTCCGCCCCAAGGAAATAATGAATCCGCACAGGCCGTAACCATCGCAATTGCCAAGAAAAAAGGCGCCAATGCCGTGTGGGTCTCCAATGCGGTGCTCAGGAAAGCCGAAGATTTGCGGAAAACAATCGTTCCTCAAGACATGGAATTGATCGTCACCCGCAACTACGGCCTGACGTCCAATGAGAAAGTAAACGAGTTGGTCGAGGCCCTGGCCGTGGCGGTTATCATCGTCGTGGCCCTGCTCACATTGGGTTTGGGCTGGCGCGAAGCGTTTATCGTGGCGGTCGCGGTGCCCGTGGTCTTCGGGCTGACGCTGGCCGTAAATATGATGCTGGGCTTTACCATAAATCGAGTCACGCTCTTTGCCTTGATACTCTCGCTGGGACTTTTGGTCGATGACCCAATCGTGGACGTGGAGAACATCTCGCGGCACTTTGCGCTGCGGAAAAAAGCGACTCGCCGCATAGTGCTGGAGGCCGTCTCCGAGATTCGGCCGCCGCTGATCACCGCCACGCTGGCTGTAATTGTCAGTTTTCTGCCGATGTTCTTTATCACCGGGATGATGGGTCCGTACATGCGGCCGATGGCGCTAAACGTGCCCGTGACCATGCTTATGTCCATGGTCGTGGCCTTCACGATCACGCCCTGGATGGCATATCACATGCTCAAACGCAAGTACAGCAACGGCGGCACGGGTGCAAACGAGTGCCATGACCCGCATGATCTGGATGCCGTGAAGAAATCGCGTTTGTACAAAGTGTTTTACCCGCTGATGGCGCCGCTGCTCAAGTATCGGTCGGTGGCCTGGGGCTTCCTGATAAGCATGGCGCTTCTCACGGTCGGGGCGATGGGTTTGGCCGCCATGCGCAGCGTGCCCTTGAAAATGCTGCCCTTCGACAACAAGAATGAGTTGCTGCTGGTCCTGGACTTCGACGAAGGCACGACATTGGAGCGATCGGATTCGGCCGTCCGCGATTTCGAGGCCTATCTGGCCGGCGTGCCCGAAGTCGTGGACTACACCAGTTACGTCGGATTGGCGTCGCCCATGGATTTTAACGGCCTGGTGCGCCATTATTATCTCCGCCGCGGCGACAACGTCGCGGAAGTGCGGATCGACCTGGCGGGAAAAAAGAACCGCCCCTTGCAAAGCCATGCCATCGGCTTGCGCATGCGCAAGGATTTGCAGGCTATTGCCGATCGGCGCCATGCACGCATGAAATTAGTCGAAACCCCGCCCGGCCCGCCGGTCATCGCCACCGTGGTCGCGGAAGTCTATGGGCAGCCGGACAATAGTTACGACGACATCCTCATGGCAGCTGATACGGTCCGGGCGCGTCTGGCCGCCGAGCCGGACGTGGTCGACGTTGACGACGTGCGCGAGGCGCCTCAAAAAAAGCTCACTTTTGTAACCGACAAGGAGAAAGCCGCGCTAAATGGAATTACCACGGACCAGATAGCCGACACTCTCCGGGCCGTGTTGGCCGGCAACACTGTAGGCCTGGTCCGAAGCGATACGGAACGTAATCCTTTGCGGATCGAATTGCGCGTCCCAGAGCCCCGGCGGACCAGTTCCGCGGACCTGACTCACGTGGAGGTAAAGGGCGATACCGGCCACTTGGTTCCACTGGCCGAACTGGGACGGTGGGAAACGGCCCGCGTCGATCAAATGATCTACCACAAGAACCTGCAACGTGTGGCTTATGTATTCGCCGAAACGGCCGGCCGGCCCCCGGCCGACGTGGTCGTGGACGTCCAAGTCGACAAGACGGATAAAATCCCGCCGGCGGATGCAAATAAAGTCCAACACATTGGCAGCGGCTGGATGATCGACGGGCCGGCTCGCCCGGTGGACCAAAGAACTTTTTTTTCCAACGGCGGCGGCATTTTCTGGGGCCTGCCGGCTGGTTTTAAGGTGGATTTCGCCGGGGAGGGCGAGTGGCAGATAACCCTGGATGTTTTTCGCGACCTGGGAATCGCCTTCGGCGCGGCAATGATCGGAATTTACATCCTGCTGGTCGCCCAAACCGGATCGTTCACCATTCCCTTAGTCGTCATGCTGGCCATTCCGCTGACGATCCTTGGCGTTATGCCCGGTTTCTGGTTGCTCAATGCAGTCTATGCCCGGCACGTGGGCGGATACCTCGATCCGGTCTATTTCACGGCCACGGGCATGATCGGCATGATTGCCCTGGCGGGAATCGTTACCCGCGACTCGATCATCCTGGTCGATTTCATTCACCTGTCGCTGGCCCGCGGGCGCTCGCTGTTCGATGCCATCATGGAAAGCCGCGTGGTGCGTCTGCGGCCTATCCTGCTTACCGCCACTGCGGCAATGCTCGGCGCGGCGCCGATTATAGTCGATCCGGTTTTTTCCGGCCTGGCCTGGGCGCTGATCTTCGGACTTTTTGCCTCGACGCTTTTCACGCTGTTTGTAATTCCCATCGCCTATTGGCTCTTGTATGCCAACAAGCCCGGCCACGGTATGCCGCGGTCCATGATGGAGCAGGAAGAATCGACAGTTTAATCAGCAACCGCCGCATATCAGTCGGAGGTTCACATTTATACCACCGTCCTGCCATCAGAAACACGGTGATATCTTTAGAGCGCATCTCGTTTGAGAGTAGCGGGTACCTTGGCCACGCTTGCGTGGCCGTGCGGCATAATTCTCGGAAAAACATACCCACGGCGTGGGCATGGCGCCCAACACGCTACACTTATTTGAGAAGTGATCTAATCTCGCCGCTTTCCCTTGGTTTGAGGACCACGTGAACAGTTACAGATTTTAATTTCAGCACAGCCGGCCGCCGTCAGGGATTCCTTACCACCACCTGACAATCTGCCCTGTACAATGGTAATGTGACGAGAGACGGGGCGATCTGAATGCAACGGCTCATCGCATTTTCTTCAATTGCGACGGTAAGATGGCATGTTGAATTGCGGGACCGATAAACGCCGGGCTGATTGAGCGGCACGAAGGCGTTTTACATCTTACTCGCCTCGGTATGGACCTGCAAAACAGCGTGCTTGTCGATCTCGTGTGACACGAAATGAAAAGGCGTGAGATAGCTTAGGGCGTTCAGGTCGCGGCTCATGATGAATTCCTAAATGAAAATACGAAGGTATTATATTTGAGTCCCAGACAGTTAACGATAGTCTCGTTGGGATTGCAATTGTGCTGCAACCCAATTTTCACTGGAAACTGATTTGACAAGGCGTTTTATTGCGTTACAATAGGGGGCTGATGAGTCGGCCAGTATCAAGATCCGCACCGTCACCCACTTACGAGAGAAACGGAATCTTATAATGATCAGAACAATTAGACGCACTGTAGTAGCTTTTACCGCCGCCTTGCTGCTGGCTCCGCCGGCCGGGCTTCACGCCGAAGATGCAGCCATAAGCTGGGATGATGTGCCCGTGATCCTCGCGCGCATCCAGGCCCCGCAATTTCCTGCCCGCGATTTCCCTATCACTGATTTCGGCGCGAAAGCGGACGGCGTCACGGATTGCACGGCGGCCATCGAGAATGCCGTCGCGGCGTGCAGCGCCGCGGGCGGCGGGCGCGTCGTCGCCAGCGGCGGCGTGTTCCTCACCGGTGCAATTCATCTCAAAAGCCATGTGAACCTCCACGTCTCCGAGGGTGCAACGCTCAAGTTCAGTCCCGACACTACGAAGTATCTGCCTGTCGTCTTAGTTCGCTTTGAAGGCACCGAGTGCATGAATTACTCGCCGCTCATCTACGCGCTGGACCAGGAAAACATTGCCGTCACCGGCAAGGGCACGCTCGACGGCTCGGCCTCGCGCGAGACGTGGTGGGGGCTCATGCGGCGGCCGGTTGCGAACCCAGGCGAAACCGCCCCCAGCCGCCTCGCCGCACAGCGCGAACTGATTGACATGGGTAACAACAACACGCCGGTCGCGCAACGCATCTTCGGCGACAAAGGCGCGCTGCGGCCGAATTTTATCGTCCCCTATCGCTGCAAAAATATTCTCATCGAGGACGTGCACATTATGAACTCGCCGATGTGGGAGATTAATCCGGTCCTCTCGACAAACGTCACGGTGCGCGGCGTGGACATTAACAGCCACGGCCCGAACAACGACGGTTGCGATCCCGATAGCAGCCGCGACGTGCTTATCGAGAACTGTACCTTCGATACGGGCGACGACTGCATTGCCATCAAGTCCGGCAAGGACGCCGATGGCCGACGGGTCAACGTGCCCGCGGAAAATTTGATCGTGCGGAATTGTGTGATGAAGGATGGGCACGGCGGGGTGGTGCTCGGCAGCGAAAATTCGGGCGGCATCCGCAATGTCTTCGCGGAAAACTGCCGGATGGATAGCCCCAATCTGCAACGGGCGCTCCGGCTGAAGACGAGCGCCACCCGCGGCGGTTTCCTGGAAAACGTGTTCATGCGCAATTGCGAGGTCGGTGAAGTGTCGCATTCGATTCTGACAATCGATCTGGTGTATGGCCGCGTCACGTCGGGACCGTTCAAGCCGGTCGTTCGCAACGTTCTCATGGAAAACATCACTTCGAAGAAAAGCCCGCGCGTGCTGTCGGTCGTGGGCACCGCCAATTCCACGATTGAAAATGTCCGGCTTTCCGGCTGCACATTTAAGGGTGTCGCGGGAGCTGACATCCTCACCTACTCGGGCGACATCTCTTACAAGAACGTGAGTATCGAGCCGGCCGGCAAATAGCGCGCAATCCCTAACCGGCAAGGGAAAACAACAACCTTGAAACAATTCCTTACACTCATCACCTTCCTGCCTCCGGCTCCGCCGGTCACGCTCTCTGCCGCCAACTAACAGCTCCAGCGTAGGGCCGCTGTCACGTTTACCCATCCCTATTCCTAGACGCATCGAAAAATGACCATTTTTTGACCGCGGGACGTGTGACCATTAATTTACAGATAGATTTACTATCCCAAAAAATTAACCTGTCCAGGAGCACTGACCCGTGCGAGCTTTCGCGGCGATTCTGGCGCGGATCGGACGACTGGCGATTCCACTGGCGGTGTGTCGTTGCGGTGAAGAAGTCGGTTGGGCAGAAGAGGTTATTAGCGAGAGCGCCGGGGAATACATGGCCTTCTGGCAGAAAATTGCGGCCGAACCAACTCTGTGGCAGGGGCGTCCGGCACCACAATGGCCTATGAAACCGGATTTTCGGCGGGAAAATCAACCCGGCTAATGGATTTTTTCGAAACTTTTTGTTAAAATGGCGCAATCGACGCTCGGAGCCTGTCCGGGTGACGACCAAATGGGAAATACGGGATTAAATATTATTTATTGAGTCTCAGGTATTGAATGTCGTTAAGCCCACGGGTTGCAACCCGTGGGGCTTAACTTGATTTACAATCTACGCCACGACATTGTTTTCCCGACTCTCAATAGCTCTTATTTTAAATCATTATCAACCATTGCGGTTTAAGTTCATACGACACTCATAAGCGCTGAAATTTTGCTTCTCGTCTCAAACGGCATTATCTGAACGAAAACACAACATTGCTGAACAAAAAACCAACACAAAGAATCGCTGCATCATGTCTAATTCACTCTGGTTATTGTTAAAGAGTATTCGGCCGGGAAAAAAGTCTAAAAACAATAGATCAATCAAAACAGGCCGGTATCGGTTCGAGCAGTTGGAGCCTCGGATGTTATTGAGCGTCGTCGCCCAGGCTTACGACTGGAATAGCGTCACCATCAAGGCCAACGGTTATATCGACGGCATCGTTTATAGTCCCGCCGCTCCCAACACAGTCTATATCCACACCGACATGGGCGGGGCGTATCGCTGGGATCAGTCGCTCAGCAAGTGGATGCCCATGAATGATTGGCTGCAGATCAATGATTCCGCCCAAAACAACGGCGCCGAGAGCCTGGCGGTCGATCCCACGGACGCCAATCGCGTCTACATGGTCTCCGGAACCTACCAAAGCACCGCCGCCATATTGCGATCCAGCGACGGCGGGCGGACCTGGCAGCGCACCGACGTCAGCGGCATCAAGGTGGACGGCAACGGATGGGGACGCAATGTGGGCGAACGCATGGCCGTCGACCCGAACCTGCCCAGCATCATCTTCTACGGCGCCCGCTACTACGACAGCACCCATCGCGGCCTGTGGAAAAGCACCGACTCTGCAGTCTCCTGGAGCCAGGTCACAACCTTCACCAATTACGGGGACATCAAGGACAAGGACGGCGACGGGAACACCTACGAACTGGCGGAGAGCGTGGGCCTGCCCTTTGTGGTCTTTGACAAAGCCAGCGGCACCGCCGGCACCGCCACCCCCCGCATCTATGTCGGCGTGGCCACCACCACCAACAGCAATACCAAGCTCTACCGCACCAGCAACGGCGGCACGAGTTGGACAGCCATTCCCAACCAACCCACAACTACACTCATCCCTACGCGGGCCGATCTGAGCGCCGATGGCAGCGTCATGTACGTCACCTATGCCAATCAGGCCGGGCCCTACGGCGCCACCAGCGGCGCACTGTACAAGGTGACGAATCCCTCCTCCGCAAGCCCCACGTGGACGCTCGTCACCCCCTCGGCCGGAGCCTATTCGGCGGTCTGCATTGACCCGACAAATGCCAACACCGTTTATGCGGCGGTCTTTGACCGCTATCCGGACAACATCTACCGCTCCACCAACGGTGGCACCAATTGGGTTGCACTGAATCCCAACAATAACCGCGATGACTCTTCGGCCCCTTACGCCAGTTCCATGAGTCTCCATTGGATTACGGACCTGGAGATCGATCCGTTCAACAACAACGTCGCCATCTTCAACACCGGCTATGGGCTCTACCGGACCACAAATCTCACGGCCGCCACCCCCACCTGGTCGTTCTTCAATGACGGCTTTGAACAGGTGGCCGACTTGGAATTGAACAGTCCCGACACCGGCAGCGTCCATCTGCTAAGCGCCATCGGTGACCGCGACGGCTACCGGCACGATGACTTCTCCCAGTCGCCGTCCATTGGTCTGTTCGGACAGCTTAACGGGCTGGCCGAGGGTACCTGCGACGACGTCGATAGTGCCTTCAATAATGCAAACTATGTCGTGCGCCTCACCCGCAACTCCCCGTACGTGCAGTATTCCGTCGACAATGGCGTTAATTGGGCGTGGATGCCATCGACCGGAGTCTTGGGGAACAACAGTGACTGGGGCAACAGCCTGGAATGGGGCAACCTGGCCATCTCCGCCGACGGCACCAAAATTGTCTACGAGCCCGGAGACCCCAACAGCTCAACCTTTAACCAAGTCATTTACTCCACCCGCACCGGTAGCACCTGGAGCAGTTGGTCCGCCCCCACAACCAACCGCCCTGGCAACGGCGCCAAGATTGTTGCCGACCTGGTCGGTTCCCAGACTTTCTACGCCTATGTCGGCACCACCGTATCCCGCAGCACCGACGGCGGGGCCAACTGGACGGTCATGACTTCCAGCGCTC
>JBEKSO010000086.1:0-16090 GCA_049516935.1 Thermoguttaceae bacterium | reverse complement strand
GGCCGACACGTGATCGGCCAGCCTCACCGCCAAATCACGGCTGTTCTCGGGCATTTCGCGGAAACCGGCGCCGATCAAACCGTTGCCGTCTTTTATCGCGCCGCGATAGTCGGTCATGCCGCTGCGGATGAACACCTCCAGGGGATCGATGCTCGTGCCGTCGTAATGAATCATTTCCACGAACCGGGTGGGCCGGCCGTCGCGCAATTCCAGAAGTCCGCCGAACTTCGAAGTAGTGGGCACCCCGTGCTTCATGAGCACTCCGTTGAGCGTGATGGAGCAAACCGTGCAGAATCCCAGTTTGTCCGCAGGAACGGTCCACTCGCCCAGGGTTTCGCCGGGCGGAAGCAGCGCCAGCAGGCTGCCCATGGCGTACTTGCGGGCAAACACCTTGCGCACGTCATCCTGGCATGCAGCCAGATGCCTGGGATCGACCAGCGACATGTTCACCACGACCAGACCCGTGCGCGTGAGCATATCGAAAGTCATGCTGTAGGCCATTTGGTCGATTTTTGCGGACAGGTATCCCACGCGACTGAAGGCGTGGACGGCGCGGAGTTCGTTCTGTCCTTTTTCCGTGATCATGCGGCGCTTGCCGCGTGGCACGGTCAGTCCTTCGGCGTCGAGCTCGGCAAGGTACAGGCGCACGGTTCGTTCGCTCAGATTATGTCCCGCGGCCGAGAGGAATTGCATCAGGCTCACCGAATTCGCTGGAGCGCCCATTTTGTGGAGCGCGCCGAGGATGGCCGCGCGATTTCGTTCTTTCTTGTCCATTTCAGTACGCCTTTCTCATGATTCCCAATCGTGTGAACGGATTTTGGCAAAAGCTCTATTTGGCAATTTTACCACATCTATGGGTATTGTAAAACTTAAATCGGCACAGATGCGGCAATATTGCCGTTTCCAGCCAATCATCGTTTACAATTAAAGGCAAAAAAAGCCTTTATTTCCCGCACTACTTCCAATTTTCTCGATTGTTTAGTATACTGCGGCATCCGTAACATCGGCAACGAGTTGCCGATACTGCACCGCTGCTCTGATGATTCGCGATTCTAGGAATACCTAGCAATGGACATGGAAAAGGTTGAGGCGATCCTTGAGGGCAAAGGAACAAGACCCTTCGACGTGATGGAAGCCCTCCAGGATATTCAGGCGGAGTTCCGCTATCTGCCCGAAGAAGCAATATGCCGGGTATCGGAGACCCTCGGCATTCCGCTCATTGAAGTCTTTCGGCTGGCCAATTTCTACAAGGCCTTTTCGCTGAAGCCGCGCGGACGGCACCTGGTTACGGTTTGCGAAGGGACCGCCTGCCACGTGCAGGGATCACCGCGACTGGTCGAAGAGGTCCTGATGCAATTGGAAGTCCAGCGCGGCGAAACAACCAAAGACGGCGAGTTTACCGTCGAGACCGTGAACTGCGTGGGCGCTTGCGCCTTGGCCCCGGTGGTGATCATCGACGGCAGATACTACGACCACATGACGGCCGGCAAGCTGCGCAATCTACTCGGCGCGGTGCGGCAGCAGGAGCAAGAGGTTCCGTCCAATGCATAAACTAAATAATGCCGACGATCTTGCTTCTCTCAGGCGGAAATTGCAGTTGGACCGTGGGCGGTACAAGTCGAGCGTGACGATGTGCGCCGGCACCGCCTGCCAGGCGTGCGGCTGTTTGCCCGTGGCAAAGGCCATGCAGGACGAGCTTATAAAACAGGGCATGGCCGACGAGGTTCGCTTCTGCACTACCGGCTGCCACGGATTCTGCGAGCAAGGCCCGCTGGCCATAATCGAACCCGGGAACATTTTCTATCGCCACATCAAACCGGAGGACGTGGAAGAAATCGTGAGCCGGACCATCAAGGGCGGCGCCTCGGTGGATCGCTTGTTCTACACCGATCCCGTGTCCGGAAATCCCGTGGAAAAGGAAAAGGGCATTCCTTTTTACGCCGCGCAAAACCGCTTCCTCCTGGCCGACAATCCAAAGCTGTCGCCAAAAGAAATCAACGACTATATTGCCTTGGGCGGCTACGCGGCGCTTGCCAAGGCCCTTACAGGCATGACGCCCGAAATGGTGCTCGACGAGGTGAAGGCCTCAGGCCTGCGCGGTCGCGGCGGCGGCGGTTATCCCACCGGACGCAAGTGGGAACAGTGCAAGGCGGCCCCGGGCGACGAGCGATACGTGATTTGCAACGCCGACGAGGGAGACCCCGGTGCGTACATGGACCGCAGTTTGCTCGAGGGCAATCCCCATGCCGTCTTGGAAGGCATGCTCCTGGGCGCACTGGCCGTCGGGTCCCGCCATGGATTCGTGTACGTGCGGCGCGAGTATCCGCTGGCGGTGCTTCACGTCAAGAATGCGATTCAGCAGGCCAGGGAACTCGGTCTGCTGGGAACGAAAATTCTCGGCGCCAATTTCGACTTCGACGTGGATGTCGTGCGCGGCGGCGGGGCATTTGTATGTGGAGAATCGACGGCCCTTATGGCCTCGCTGGAGGGAAAGGTCGGCGAACCGCGGGCCAAGGACGTCCACACGGTCGAGAAAGGCTACCTGGATCAACCCACCGTCTTGAACAACGTCGAAACCTGGGCCAACGTTCCCCGAATTGTCTTGAACGGCGCCGCGGCGTTCGCCGCCCGGGGAACCGATGGCAGCAAGGGCACCAAGATTTTCGCGCTTACAGGCCAGGTCAAGAACACCGGGCTGGTCGAGGTGGACATGGGCGCCAGCATTCGGCAGGTGATCTTCGACATCGGCGGGGGCGCAAAGAACGGCCGGCAGATCAAGGCCGTGCAGACCGGCGGCCCTTCCGGCGGATGTCTGCCCGCCTCGCAGTTCCACCTGCCCCTGGATTTCGACGCGCTAGGCCAGGCCGGATCCATGATGGGATCGGGCGGGATGGTCGTGCTGGACGACTCCGCTTGCATGGTCGACGTGGCCAAGTATTTTCTCACTTTTTTGCAGGATGAGTCCTGCGGCAAGTGCGCGCCTTGCCGAATCGGCGTCGGACGCATGCTGGAAATCGTCACCGATATCTGCCAAGGCCGCGGGAGCCCTGAACAATTGCCGCTATTGGAAGACCTGGCTTGGACCATTTCAGTAGGCTCGCTCTGTGCATTGGGAAAAACGGCGCCCAACCCGGTTCTCTCCACGCTGCGGTATTTCCGCGACGAATACGAGACGCATATCAATCAGAAACGCTGTCCGGCCTGTGTCTGCCGGGCGCTGTTCCGCTATGCCATTGATCCGGATGCTTGCATGGCATGCGGGGAGTGTGAGCAAACCTGCCCCAATCATGCAATCAGCGAGGACGGGCAATCGGGCACGGCAATGAGAATCAACGACAACTTATGCACGCGATGCGGGCTTTGTGCGGAAGCATGTCCGACGCAGGCCATAAGCAGAGCATCGGGAAACGGTCATGTCTGAAACAATAACCATTACGATTGACGGCGAAACGATTGAGACCACCCCTGGAACCAGCGTTCTGGCCGCGGCCTTGGCAGCGGGAATTTGCATTCCCAACTTGTGCCTGCTGCCCGGGGCTCCGCCCATTGGGGCCTGCCGCGTTTGCCTGGTGGAAGTCGAGCGTCACGGCCGCACCCGGATGACGGCCTCCTGCACCCTGGATGCCCAGGACGGCATGGTGATCCATGCCCACTCTGAGAATGTCCTGCGGGCACGGCGCAACATCGTCGAACTGCTGCTGGCCGAGGCCCCGCAGTCGCCGGTGCTTCAGTCCCTGGCGGAACGCCTGGAAATCGAAATCGTGCGCTATCCGGAACGCGAGGCCGACTGCATTTTGTGCGGCCGGTGCGTGGCGGCCTGCGCGGTAGTCGCCGGCACCGGGGCCAAGGGATTTATCGGCCGGGGCAACCATCGCCACATCGGATTGCCTTTCTACGACCAGAAGTATTGCCAGAAGTGCGACAAGTGCAAGGAGCGATGCCCGTTGGAAATTGCCCCTGTGTCGAAAAGAGGAAAACCCGGAGGCGTGTGCGGTTCGGAGCTGTCCGTAAACGAAGAGATTCCGGAAATTTGCGAGAACTGCATGCTCGAATGACGCCCGACCGTGCCCCGGTTCAGTGGAAACATCCGTCTCTCAGCCCCAAGGTTGAGAAGTTACAGAATTGATCGTGAGTATACTTTTTTTATCCAAGAACCAAGGAGTAAGCAATGAACCTGTTACAACCCAATTCCAACGAATGTCTCGAGACCGAAAATAGATCGAGAAACGTGGTGAAGCAGTCGGGCATGTGCACGCGGTGCATCGACGGCTGCAAGGGCGGCTGCGATGTTTGGAAGGCCTCATTCCGCGGCCGCGAAGTGATTTATCCGGGGCCTTTTGGAACGCTGACCGCCGGCGGCGATAAACAATATCCTATCGACTATTCCCACTTGAACATCATGGGCTACGCCTTGGGCGCCGATGGGCTGCCCGCGGGCGTACCGGGCGACTCGGACCATGCCATCTTCCCCGACGTAAACACGGAAACGCAGTACGGGTGCACTGATAAAGTGAAACTCAAGGTCCCCGTTTTCACCGGCGCGCTCGGGTCGACCGACATCGCTAAGAAGAACTGGGAGCACTTCGCGGTTGGCGCGGCAATTTCCGGCATTACCTGCGTTTGCGGCGAGAATGTCTGCGGAATCGATCCCGGCTTGGAGCGGGACTCGAAGGGCAAGGTGAGCAACTCCCCCGACATGAAGCGGCGCGTGGAAACCTATCGCCGTTATCAAGAACCGCCCTACGGCGACATCATCGTTCAGATGAACGTCGAAGATACCCGCAACGGCGTGGCCGAGTACGTGGTGGGCAAACTGGGCGTCACCTCCATGGAGCTGAAATGGGGCCAAGGCGCCAAGTGCATCGGCGGCGAAATCAAGGTGGACTCCCTGGAACGCGCCCTGGAACTGCAAAAGCGTGGATACATCGTCACACCCGATCCATCGCTCGAGTTCAATAAGGCCGCGTTTAAGGCGGGCGCTATCAAGGAGTTCGAACGCCACTCGCGTCTCGGATTTGTCGATCAGAAAGGTTTCATGCAGGAAGTCGAACGCCTCCGCGGTTTGGGCGCGAAACGCGTAACCCTCAAAACCGGCGCCTATCCCATGCGCGAATTGGCCATGGCCATCAAGTGGTCGTCCGATGCCAAGATTGACTTGCTGACCATCGACGGCGCAGGCGGCGGCACTGGCATGAGCCCCTGGCGCATGATGGTCGAATGGGGCATCCCCACCTTCTATCTGCAATGCATGACCAACGAACTGGTCGGCATGCTGCGGAAAAAGGGCGCCTATGTCCCCGACATCGCTATGGCGGGCGGATTCTCCACCGAAGACCACATCTTCAAGGTCCTGGCTCTGGGCGCGCCTCACACCAAGGCGGTCTGCATGGGCCGGGCGTTGATGATTCCCGGCATGGTCGGCAAAAACTTCGACGAATGGCTCAAGACCAACAAACTGCCCAAGGAAATCAAGCCCTTCGGCAATACGAAGCAAGAACTGTTCGTGTGCTACGAGGAGGTGAAGGCCAAGTACGGCAAGGATACCGACGCCATGCCCCTGGGCGCAATCGCACTTTTCAGCTTCGTGCAGAAACTTCGCGTGGGTTTGCAGCAGTTGATGGCCGGCGCCCGCCGGTTCAACACGTCCTGCATATCGCGCGACGACCTGTGCGCGCTGACCGAGGAAGCGGCAAAGATCAGCCGCATCCCCTACGTCATGGACGCCTATCGCGCACAAGCCACGGAGATCATGAACGGAAACGGCAAGGCATAGGAATCTAACACAGTTGGGGCGGCAGTTAAACTGCCGCCCCAACATTATCGCAGAACGCCTAATACAGAAGACAGGATGCAGAGCGGGGAAGTAATGTTCTTCGCTCTGTTTTTTTCACTTCACTAAAAACAATACCATACTCAAGAGTCTTACGTCTCATATTGCCAATATGTTCGGCTCAGGTTGTTTAGATCATCAAAGAGTTGAAGGAGTAGCCAAGTACGCCCGGAGGGATTCGAACCCCCAACCCTCGGTTCCGAAGACCGATGCGCTATCCAATTGCGCCACGGGCGCTTAATCAATCATTTATAAACGGATTCACACAACAGGGAAACAGGCAAATTACCCCAACGCCTTGTCGGAGATGTCTTTTCGGCACCAGGCGCCTTTCCAGCGGATGCATTTTACCGCGCGGTAGGCGTTGAGCTTGGCCTTGGCGATGGTGTCGCCAAGGGCGGTGACGTTCAAGACTCGGCCGCCGGCGGTGACGATCTGATCGTTTGCCGTGGCAGTGCCAGCATGAAATACTTTTACATCGGGCAGGATCTCGGCGTTTTGCAGGCCGCGGATGGGATGCCCCTTCGTGTAATCGCCCGGATAACCTTGGCTGGCCATGACCACGCACACGGCCGGGCGCGGGTCCCAGTCCAGGGGCCCAATCCGGTCGAGCCGGTCGTCGATTGTCGCCTCGAGCACGTCCAAGAGGTCGGTTTTCAGGCGCATCAGCAGGGGCTGGCACTCGGGATCGCCGAAGCGGACGTTGTATTCCAGCACTTTCGGCCCCTGTTTGGTGATCATCAATCCCGCGTATAATATGCCCTTAAAAGGCCTGCGGCAACGCTTCATCGCATGCACGGTGGGCACCAGGATGCGTTCCTCGATATCGTGCAGCATGTCGGGTGTGATCAGCGGGGCAGGGCAGTATGCACCCATGCCGCCGGTGTTCGGGCCGGTGTCGCCATCGAAGGCCGGCTTGTGATCCTGGGCTGCGGGCAGGGTGACGATGGTGCGGCCGTCGGTCACGGCCATTACGCTGGCTTCCTGGCCGTCGAGCCGCTCTTCGATGACCATCCGGTTGCCCGCCGTGCCGAAGATTTTTTGCCGGGCGATTTTTTCCACCGCGTCGAGGGCTTCCTTGCGGTTGGGGCAGACGAACACGCCCTTGCCCGCGGCCAGGCCGTCGGCCTTCACGACCACGGGCATGTCTTCCCGATCGCGGAGGAATTTAATTGCATCTTCGGCGGTGGTGAAGTGTTGATACTCGGCCGTGGGCACGTTTGCGGAGCGGAGCAGTTCCTTGCAAAAGACCTTGCTGCCTTCCAGTTCGGCGGCGTTTTTGCGCGGGCCGAAGATTTTTAAGCCGGATTGCTCGAAGACATCTACAATCCCCTCAGCCAGCGGCGCTTCCGGCCCGACAACGGTCAGGCCTACGCCGTTGTCCTTGGCAAAACGGACGAGTTTGGCGAAATCGGATGTGGCAATGGGGACGTTCTCGCCATCGATGTCGGTGCCCGCATTGCCCGGGGCCACGAACACGCGTTCCACGCGCGGACTTTGGGTGAGTTTCCAAGTCAAGGCGTGTTCGCGTCCGCCGCTGCCGATAAGCAGAATATTCATGCTATGTCCTGATGAAAAAAATGCAACAGGCGCCTCGCGCAATCAGATTTATAAGGAAAAAAATCACATGACTCGGAGCCAGTCCGCTTTTTTCCTGGCCGAGTGGAGTGGGCGGCACTGGATTCGAACCAGCGACCTCCACGGTGTGAGCATGGCGTTCTAACCAACTGAACTAGCCGCCCGGAAAACGATGCATCAATACATGCCCGCCACAAGCGCGGGAACGGCACCCAAGTCCGGCATCAAATATGGACGTTAATGCCCAACTTTCCGTTACCGATTATTCTAATCGGTTGACGGTTTCATGGAAGTGGCTGGGATGAGTTGTGGGCGGAAATTGAATTGGTTTAAGAGAAATTTATCGGGTAGCGGACTTTCAAAAGAGTCATATCGCCCCCAAAAGGGGGTTGGCGAGGGAAGAAAATTATTTCAGAAGGAATTACAATCCGCGATTAACCCGGCGGGGGCTCGAATTTGGGTGCCGTGGGCTCGTCGCGGTCGGCAGTGTCGTCCCGCGCCGCAGAGAAGTTGTAGGGATTGTCCTGCGGATTTGAGTTTGAGATGGCCGGCCGGGTTGGGGCGGTCGAGGTGAGATCGGATGTGATTGATCGGATTTCATCCTCGATGTGCTTCATTCCCCGCCTGAACTCGACAAGTTTTTGTCCCCAGGTCCGGGCGACTTGGGGCAGATTCTGGCCGAATAGCAGCACGGCAAGCACCAGCAGAACTATCAACTGCGTTGGAGCAGGCAGGCCGAGAAAGGCAAACAACGCGTTCATCAAATCACCGTGCCGCTGCCAAGATGCGACCGACCAATCTTTGGTTGGCGACCGTCGCGGATTTACAATTGTAATTAAAGTATATAGAATCGACGATTAAAAACTCTAATTCCATTGTACAGGAGCCCGGATAGCTGTCAACTGCCGGGATTTGCGGCGGGTGGCACGGGCATCTTGCCCGTGCTTTTACGCAGCAGCACTGGCGTAGCCAGTGCCATCCTGATGAAATGCCAATGACGCCCCGCCGTTATCTATTGCAATTATTTAGACGCGAAAGCCGTTTCGCCATACAGGGGCAGAAAACGATAATACACTTCCAGGGCCAGCGTGGCTATTGAAGTTGTATAGACGCGGCCGCCGTAGCCGCCCCAGAGGGTGTCGGTATTCCAGGAGCCGGCCAGCGGGCCGTCCTTGACCTGGCGGCCAAGCAGCGTTGTTTGCAAGGCTTCGTTCCAGCGCTGCCAATAGTCGCCCTGTAATTGGTACATGGCAATTGTCGCATAATACCAATAGTAATCGTTGGCCGTTCCGCTGCCCGGCAATTCGGTCAGCAGAAAATCGCCCGCCTCGTTGCAGGCTGGATGCTCGCGGGGCAGGCCCAAAAACTGCCAGCACACCAGGGCCTCGGCGCTCATCGAGCGGCTAGGCGCTTCGCCCGGCCGATACGAGGCCAGGCCTCCTTGTTTTCCGGATGATACGCTGCGCAGAAACCGGATGATGCCGCTGCGGGTCGACGGCGGCATGGGAATGCCGGCCAGTTCCGCGCTTTTCAGGGCCATCAGTTGCCAGCCCATTTGGCTGGTGTCGCCCGGATCGCCGGGCCGATAGCGCCAGCCGCCGTTGCGGGAATCCTGGGCGGCGATGGTAAAACCGATCGCCCGGCGGACGGGTCTTTCCAAGCGCGGGTCATGGGTCATTCCGTATGCTTCGCTTAAGGCGCAGGCGGCCATGGCATGGCAGTACATCAGTTCGAAAGCCTGCCCATTGCCGCCCAAGTTTCCGTCCGGGGCTTGGATCCGCAGCAGATATTCCAATCCGCGCCGCATGTTTTCGGCGTATGGGCCGATTTGATGCGTATGGCCGCCGGCCAAAAAGGCAAGCAGGGCCAGGCCGGTGATGCCCGAGTCGGCCTTGCTTCCGGCGTTTAGGCGGTTGCGTCCTTGGACGATCAATTCCCGGCCCGCGCCATGCTCGTTGGGATCCCAGCGACCGTCGTCGGCCTGATTGTTGGCCAGCCAGTGCAAGGCGATTTGCACGGCCTTTTCGCTTTCCGGCGTAGCGCCGTGCTGTTGGGCCACCCCGGAGCGATTGGGCATTACGCGGAGCTTGTAAATATCGGGCAGCGAACCTCCGCCGGTCCCGCCCATGCCGTCAATGCCCGTATTGCCGCCGCTGGATAATTTTCCGCCCAGCGACGCCATAAAATTGGATTGCGGGGCGATCCGGAGGTTTTTGATATCGGCCCCGTTGGGTTCGGCGATATTTCCAGGGCCGGGAAGATTGACATTATCCGCGTCTATGCCGTTGGGATTGCCCGATTGCGGCGCTGTTGTCTGGGCAGCCAGGGAATCGTTGGCGTCGATCGGCACTAATTGGCCGATAGGGGCATTTGCTTCGACCGGTTGTGGTTGCGGAGTAATTATTTGATCGAGGGCCGTTTGACCCAAAGGCGACGGAGCAAGCATTTTGCTTTCCAATTCGCTCAGGAGGCGTTTTGCATCCAAGAGAAGATCGGCTGGAGCGGGTTTGAGTTCGGGCGCCTTCGACTGTGTCGCCGTATCGGCTTGCATTTGCCAAGGCTGCTCTTTGCCGTCGCCTTTATCGTTGCCCGATAACGGCCGATTTCCGCCCGGCTCGCCATTTTCGCTGTTGGTGTCTTCCTCAAGTGTGATGAAGCACATTCCATCTCCGCCCAGCGGCGGCTTGACAATGCTCATCGTGGCGAAATAACCCAATAGCAACAAATGGGCCAAGACCGACAACACCATGCACTTTTCCAACTGATGCGATTGGCCCCAGCGGGTGTACCGTAAAATGAGCAAGCCCAAGGTGAATGCGGCCAATCCCAGCCAAAGCACACCCATCGCCAGATCGATGCCGGCAAAGAACTCAACAATCCGATGGAAGCGGAGCGAATTCATGGGCTATTTGTTTGCCGTAACGGGCCGGACCGAAATTCCCAGATTCTTGATGCCGGCCTGTTTACACGCGTTTAGGACCGAGACCATTCGCTGGTACTTGTCGTTCCCGTCGCCGCGGACCAGCACGCCAATATCGCCGTGCTCACGCCGGGCGGCGCCCAGTTTGGCGGTGAGTTCTTCAAGGGAAACGGGCTGCTGATCCAGGGCGATCGTGCCGTCGAGATACACGTTGACCACGCACCTCGACGGGGCGGCAGTGAGCGAGCCCTTATCGACAACCTTGGGCACGCTTAGCCCGATCTTGCGCTCGTCGTCGACAAATCTTGTCCCCAACATGAAAAAGATAATCAGCAGGAACATGACATCGAGCATCGCCGTGAGGTTCAAAGTCGGTTCGTCGTCGATATGCGTTCTTAGGGGCATGGGAATAAAAGATGAAGGATGAATAACTCCGATTAGTTAATCAAACCAAGCCCACGGGTTGCAACCCGTGGGCTTAAAAAATATTTTCATCAAATAAAATAAATTGAATATAGATTCAAAATTCCATCGCTTTATCGTTATGCTGCGCGTTTTCGGCCGCTTTTTCTCTCGTTTAGTTCCTCGGCCGAGATGGAGTTGGCGACGTCCTGGGCAAGGCGATCGATTTCGATCACCAATCGGTCCACGCGGCTGACAAAAAATACATAAAGAATCGAGGCGGGAATGGCCACCGACAGTCCGCCTGCCGTGTTCAACAGCGCCTTGGCGATACCTCCGGCCAGGAGTTCGGGCCGACCTTGGGCATCGGCGGCGGCAATCACGTTGAAGGTTTGGATCATTCCCAGCACAGTGCCCATCAGTCCCAGCAAAGGACCGACCGTAGCCACGCCGTAAAACACCCGCAGGTATCGGCGCAGGCCATTGGTAACGCGCTCGCCGCTGTCGATCACGCCTTGTTCGACCTCCACGCCGGGCCGCCCCCATTTACGGACCGCTCCGGCAAAGACCTGGGCCACGGGGCTGCCGTTTTCCTCGCACAGATCCAAGGCCTGCTGGCGGTCGAGCTTCGCCTCGGACAACTGCTGCATAAATCGCGTGACAAAAGGTTTTGGGATCACCCGGCTCCGCCGCAGATTTACGGATCGCTCCAATGCGAACGTGACAACCAGGAATGAACAAAGGGCAATGGCGTACATCAATGGGCCGCCGTCGCTCATCATTCTGCGCAGATTGCGAGTCGGAATCGACGCCGCTTCGCGCGCCGTCGGCGACTCCGTTTGACTATCCGGATTATTCCCAGCCGTAGCACTGCCAGCACCGCCCAGATGGTTGCCGTTCGACATATACGCCAGAGAACTTTCATTTTTCACTTCTCCGATGTAGGGTGCGTGAAACGCACCGCCTTCTGCCGGTTGTGGTGTGTTTCACACACCCTACAACTTACAACCTCGCAGCATGCGGATCCTTCATCCACAAGTCATTAGCCTAAATAGAGTTATGTATAATGATCCCAAATAATAAAATGAGGGTTTATACTTTTGACGATCGGCTCGGTTAATAGCCGTACTCCCATATATATTGCATCGTCCAGCCGGCTATGGATCCCGATAATTCCGGGCAAAAAAAAGAGGTCTGTCCCTTTAGCCGCCTAAATTAGGCAATAAAACAACAAACCCCAATGACCGCGTCACTCTGACGGCTGGCAATTGGGGTTCTATCATTCATGATTGGCTGGACTAATAGCCTGTGCCCGGGCCCGGATTGAGATTTCCCACCATGTGCAGGTGGTCGTGGTCTATGTAAATCACCTCTTGGCAATCCTCATCGGTAGTAGTGTACGGGATCGGCCAGCCCACCCGAGTCACTTCCGTGAAGTAGACTATGCATTTGTAATGAGCGTGATGAAGCTGCGCCGGTCCGACCAGCGGATAGACCCGCGGCGGATCAATGTAGCCGAAGGGAACGCCGTCAGCGGCAATGGGCTCGACCACAATTCGCACGTTATTACGTTGTATTTCGTGCATCATGGGCAGGCCGCCTTGTATGGGCCGGGCTTCTTCCAATGCAACCATTACTTCATCTTCCGACGGCGTATCCAGCGGAGTAGTTGGAGTATTTGGAGTGATCGGTCCTAGGATTGGCATTCGCGAATACCGATCCCACTTATGGAACCTGTCTTCAAAAGTCTTTTGAAAATACGGCGAGACCGGAATCGGATATGACATCATTCCTATAGTCGGTCCAAAGTCTACGTGGCAGCCGGTGCTGGAAAACAGCAACACGAACCCTATAACATAAACAAGGACATAAGCGGTTTTTGTATACATCAGTAGTTCCTCGATTAACTGAATCGTGGTTACATTACTTATCGTGTTAAGCTGCACTAAACTTGCGGATTTTTCCGGTTGTAGGGATTATTTTGCCCAGATCAAATAAAAACCCCCTGCCTGGTTTTATCCGGCAAGGGGCTTTTTAAGTCTTTAATTCGTAACGGTTTATCGCCAGCAACTGGCCGGCTCATCCTTGAAATCGAGGAACCACCATCCATCTTTCCATTCCAAAGTTACTTTTCGCCATCCCAGTGGAACTTGGGGATATGGGTAAAATGGGCCAATGTACGGCCAGGCAGTTGGTGAATATTGCCTGGGATAAGTTACTGCCGCATAGTTCGGATAAGCCGCGTAACTTGGCCAGGAATAGTTCGGCATGCTTGGCTCATCATAACGGACTGGAGCCACTCCGCCCTGGGCGCCTCCATACATGGGACTAGGTGCGCCCGGCACTCCGCCATTCTGAATGGGCGTGGCCTGTCTCATGGAAACCGGAATTGGCATTTGTCCGTTCATCGGACGGGGTGCATTATTTGTTAATTGCTTTTGTGGAAGCGTGCCGGGCTCCTCGGCCGTGGCCTGCTCGACCGGAGTAGCAGTGTACGAACTTGAAACCCGCTGGGCTGAATGCAAAGAACTATTCTTTGCACCAGCGCCGGTAGTTTCGGATTCGCCGACGGCCATTTGATTGACAACGCGGGAAACGCCGGGGGTTTTGAATACCAGTTTCAAAACCGTGTTCATCTGCTCCTGACTTTCGACCCGGCCCTTTATAGCGGCCGTTCCATCCTGGAATTTCACGGCAATGTGGTAATCGCTCAACTTGCCGCTCTGCTTTAGATTTTTGGCGATTTGATCGGCCACTTCTTGATTGCCGGCCATTGCGAACATGGGCACGAGCACGGTCGTCGCGGCGACCACGATAACTAATGACAAACGTCGCATGCTTTCCCTCCTCTTTGTATCAACCCCGTGGTGTTCCTCCGGGGAGTCGTTTATTGACATTGTTTATTCAGCATTTAAACCGGCCGCTTGAGGAGGGAACCGCAAACCACTGCTTAAAGGAGTGGACGGGATTAGTGTTGCCCCCCTGCAACGCCCGTTTTCTGTCATATGCTGCCTGTTATAGGTTTCGGTTGCGGATTGTGCCGAAAGGAAGCTTTTTTTCGATTTTGCTGATCTTCCCGATAATAACGAAAGGCCGGTTATAACGACATCTCACACAACCCATTGCCCTTCAACTACTTAGTTAAAATCCACTCATTTATTGCGAAACTTTATCGATCAAGCAAATGCGGTAAAATAGGTTGAAAAATCCGGCTTCCTACGCGCTCGCCTTCGGCTCGCGGCTAAACAATTTCCTAAATAACCAATCTTCCACTGCCCACCGCCCACCATCCACCGCCCACCATCCACTGCCCACTGCCCACCGTCCACTGGCCACTATTTTATTAATTTCTTCAGCTCGGCTTCGATTTCAGCCGCCTGGATGTTTCGGCTTATCACCTTGCCTTGCTGGTCGACCAGGATCATGCTGGGCACGGTGAGAATGCCCAATTGATTTGCCGGCGGACTGTCTAATCCGCCTTCCTCGAAAACCTGCGCCCAAGGCAATTTGACCGAAGCCAGATAGGCGTCTAATTCCTTGCGGCTGTTGTCAACGCTCACGCCGATCACGGTAAACGATCGGCCGTACTTAGCCACTAAATCTTTTAGTATGACCATGTCGTTTTTGGCCTGGTCGCTATGCGAGGTCCAAAACTGGACAAGCACGACTTTGCCGCGGAAGTTTGCCAAGTTTACCGGATTGCCGGTTAGCCCCTGACCGGTGAAGGAAAGAGTTTTACCTTCGCAATCCAGACGGTTTTGCGCGCCCAGGGCCTTTTTGCCCGCCGGCGAATCGGGAAATTCCCGCGCCGCCCGGGCGTACCACCGCTTTGCGTCGTCGTCCTGGCCCGCGAATTCCTGGGCAATAGCCAATTGCAGCATGACTTCGGCAGCGTCCGGGGCGGCGGGATACTCGGACAAGAACTGTTCCAAGTTTTTCTGCCATTCCGTCTGGACCTCCGCCTGAACCTTGGCGGAACTCGCCTTGGGATCTTGCATCTTCCGCCAATAGTCGGCCATCATCAACCGGAATTTGACGTAAGCCGCCAGGTCTTTGTCCGACTCGTTCTTTTTCAGTTTTTCAAAAAGGGCATTCAGGCGGTCGACCGCTTCCGGATAATTGCCCATTTGCCCAGCCGCGCCGATCATGTCGGTCAACTGCCGCAGCCACATGGCTCGTTCTTCGGCGCTGGGCGTACCGGCCGCGATTTGTTCCAGCAGTTCGGCCCGTTGCGTAGTGTATTGCGCCTGCTGCTCCGGCGTGGTTGCCGCGGCGGCGGCCTGGTCGAGTTTTTCCAGGTCGGCCATCAGTTTTTGGCTGTTTTTGCCGGGAGCGATGCCTGCCGAATCGCCGCCTCGGACTATCGGGGCCTGGAAAAAGAAGCCAGCTTGCGCGGAATCGGCCCGGCCCTCGGCAATTTCCTGGGGCAAATCGATCGCCCGCCATCCGTCGCCTGACTGCACCAGGGTGCCGATATGCAGTTGGTTATTTTTTCCGGCCGTCTCCACAATCGCCACCACGTTTTCATACACCCGGATGTCTTTGGTCGATTCGTCGGTGCCCGCGGGAACGATGCCCGGCTTGCCGGCGGTGAATTGCACCCACGTGGTTTGCGGTGCAACGGTTTTTTGCCGCGCCGCCAATTGTTTGAATTCCCCGCTAAGTTTGCCGACTTTTTCGGCCAATTCGGCGGAGCGGGATTTGCCCAGACCCAAGTTTTTCAAATCGTCGGACGAGAGCAGCACCCGGGCGAATCGATCGGCGTCGCGTGCAGCCAGGGCCGCGACCACTTCGGCCGTTACTTCCTCGGCCGAAATCGTCTTCCAGGCTTCGATCGTTCCGTCTTCTTTTGGATCCAGGCCCCAGCGCGTGCCTCCGGTGTTGAACCAGCGATGCTGGTCGGCCTTGCCGTTGAAATTCGAGTCGATATCGCGATACACCTCCACGCCGTCTTTGTAGTAGCTCCATTGATCGACTACGTTGTCGCCGTTGGTGTCCACGAATTTGCGGAGCATCGCGCCGTCAGGGCCTTCCACGATCCAGCCCACCTGGCCGTTGATTTTTTTGGCGGTAATTTTACATTTGGGTATATCTTGCGGGCCCGGGCGATCATAATCGACTCCCGCTTGCACAGGCGCCAGGCTCAGGGCCTGCTCCACGGTCGGCGTGGCCGCGGATGCCATCGCCGCATTGAAAATAACAAGCCCTAGAATCGAAAGCCAAAACGCTTTATTGGCGCAAATTGTCAGTTTCATGATTAGATTCCTTCTGATTGACTAGACAAGACGATTACCTATCTGAATCTTTTTCGGTCCGGGGCGGTTCGGAGCATAATTAGTTTGCGAGAAATTTTCCGATTA
>JBEKSO010000085.1:0-11696 GCA_049516935.1 Thermoguttaceae bacterium | reverse complement strand
TCAAACCAACTCCATCCAGCGCTTTCACACCGGGAAAGGACTTGGAAATCCCGCGGGCCTCCAGCACAATGTCGCCGGCGTCGGTCATGGCGCCTCCACGAAGAAAGGCACGATCCGCAATTGAGGTAGATCCGTCTCTTCGTCCATGATCTCCGTACAGCCGACGAAACGGACCGTGACACCAGCGGCGGCCATCTTCCGCAGTGCCGGCAATACCTGCTGTTCAATACGGCGGTTAATCTCCGACGACAAGGCGTTGAAATCCTGTGAATTGGGAAAATCGTTGACGTTCAGCAGCCCCGTTCCATCGCGGACCGCGTTTCCGACGATGTTGCCAGTTTGCAGCGAAACCTGGACCTGGGGCTGGCCGTCTCGCAAAGACAGCACGACGGAATCCTTTTCGACGGAGACGACGCGGCCTGTGCCGGCGACAAAATAGTAGTAGACATCGCCCAATCCCACGCTGCGGCCATACGCACGTCGCGCCGCCCGGCGGTCCTGTTGCACGGCCGATATCAGTTTCGCCGCATCCACGGCCCCATTAGCGCCGGGAATCAGTCGCTCGGTCCAGAAGCGGTCGACAAACGACGCGGGGTCGAAAGCCGTGCCGGCCGCACGCTGCCCGATCCGGTCCAACGGAACGATTTGGAACAATGGCAGAAAATACAGCAGCATCGCCAACCCCCCAGTAACCACGGCCGCAATGATCAACTGCCGTCGCCCCCACATCACTCCGCCTCCTTCCTGCCGTAGTCGCCGAACTTGCCGGCATTTGCCTGATTCACCAACTGGACCGCGACTGGGATCTTCTGTGAAAAATCGCGGGCGCCCTTAAGGTACTTGTCCGCGGATTCCGCCGCGGTGCGCGCCATCAGCTTCGGAAACTGCATGCCGGTGGCCGCAATCTTCCCCTCCGCGATCAACTTGACCACGTCGTCGGCGCCGTCGAAGCCGAACACCTTTACTTGCTTGTCTTTGCCGGCTGCGACCAGAGCCTGGTAAGCGCCCATCGCCATGGCGTCGTTGCCGCAAAACACGGCATCGATCGAGGGATTGGCTTGAAGGATGGCTTCCATCACTTCCAGGGCCTTCGCGCGGTCGAAGTCGGCGCTCTGTTGAGCGACCATTTTCAAGCCCGAGTAGCGATCCACCACGCTGTGAAATCCTTTGGACCGGTTCCAGGTGTTGTTGTCCCCGACCAACCCCAGCAATTCGACGTATTTGCCCGACTCGCCCACTTGTTTCACGAAGTACTGCCCGAGAGCGACGCAGCCGGAATAGTTGTCCGACAGAATCTGCGAGACGGCCGTATCGGCGGCGTTGATCTCGCGGTCCATGCAGAACACGGGGATCCCGGCCTGTTTGGCCCGGCGGACATTCGCAATCGATCCTTCGGCATCCGTCGGATTGAACAGCACGGCGGCGTAGCCCGAGGCTATGACGTTCTCGAAGAGGGCTGCCTCCTTGGCCGGATCGTTCTGGGAATCGAACACGACCGCGTCATAGCCAAGTCGCGTGGCATGCTGCTTGGCTGAATTGGCTAACACGACGAACCAGGGATTATTCAGAGTCGAGACGATCACGGCAATTCTCGGCGTATCATGCTTGGTGCGAGAGCCGTCGCTGCAACCGGCCGACACGATGAGCGCCACCATGAGCAACGGGGAAATCATTCGAAAGAAGATTCGGTTCATAGCAATGACCTCCTCAGCGACAGTTTATATTTATTATATTACAGTTCAGGAATTCAGAAAACTACTCCGGATTTCAGAATGACGTTTGCATACGGTGTGCATTCGCCGGTTCGGACAATAGCCGCGCTGGAGCGGGTGAGCTTCTTGAACTCGTCGTGCGGGACTTCGGTCACGACAGGCTCCATCTCGTGGGCTCGGAAGATCTCCATCATCTGCCGGAAGACATCGGGATTCTTCGCGTGGATGTCGCCGGCTACGACGATCTCTTCCACCATCATTTCGCTCAACAGCGCGTCCAGCGTCTTGATAAAGGAAGGATATCCCCGCTCGATGGCGAGGTCAATGCGCTTCACGCCCTCGGGAATCGGGAGTCCGGCATCGCACAGCGTGATGGAACCCGTATGCCCTATCTTGCTAATCTCATAGCTCAGTTCGCTGTTCAGCAGTCTCGTACGTTTCATGGCTCTCTTGGACGCCCGCCCGAGTTATGGCGGTTCAACTTGCGTGGGGCACGACCTCTACTTTGACGCATTCATTCGGATTGGTCACAATTCCCATCTTGGCTGCCAGCTCGTCCAGCCCCATCCGGTGCGAGATGAGCGAGGCGAAGGGATAATGGGCCCTCTGCTGCTGCAGGATCTTCAGCACGGGACGCCAGTTGGTCCCGCAATGAAAGACCGAGTGGATGTGGACGTTTTTGGACGTTATATGCTGCATCACGTTCAGGGGCACCGTCTTACCCATGTCTACCCAGTTACCTACTTCGATGACAGTCCCCCCTTTGCGCACCATCTCCAGCGCTTCGAGGAAGACCTCGGGCTCCCCGGCCGATTCGATGACCAGGTCCGGACCAACTCCCTCGGTAAGTTCCCTTACTTGCTGAATTCTCGCCTCGACCGGCGTGCGCGAGGCGTTTATGACTACATCGGCGTAAAGTTCCTTGGCCTTCGCGAGCCTGAGATCGGCGAGATCCGTGGCGATGCGGAGGCCGGCCCCGTGGATGCTGGCCATGATGCCGTGAAGCAGCCCTAGAGGCCCGTTGCCGAGAACGGCAACCGAATCTCCCGGCCCAAAGCCTTCCTTCATCGCCGGAAAGGGCACGGTTGCCCTGGCCAAGGAGTGATAAGCGACGGCGAACTCCTCCACGAAGACCGCCACGTCCGTCGGCAGATCCTCGGGGATCTTGAAAAGGGAAGTGCCCGGCATTATGTACATGTATTCCCCGAATCCGCCACGAAGGTACGGAGCCGTGTCTGCGTTCGGATGGATGCCGTAGGCCATGACCTGGTTCTCGCAGGTCGTGTTGTTGTAATGGTGTCGGCAGTACCAGCATGTGCCGCAGTTCACTTCAACCGCAAGCGACACCCGGTCTCCGGGTTTTAAAGGTTGATGATCGAAATCCATCGTTCGTGCGGCGTTCTCGCCGATCTCGACGATGGTTCCTATGACCTCGTGTCCTCCTATATATGGGAATATCGACTTGCCTCGTATTTGAGTTGCTTCTCCTTTGAAAATATGCTTGTCCGTCCCGCACACCCCCGTCATATCGACCTTAAGAATCGCGGAATCGCGATCCATTTGCGGATAGGGATAGTTCCGTATCTCCATTTTGCCCGGCGCGGTCATCGCGACGGTCTTTACTGTATCTGGCTTTGCCTGGGACATAGCAATCTCCTGAATGTAGATTTCTTTTAATTTAGCATCTTATCACAATGATCCCCGATTTTCTCCCTTGAAATCGGGAATTTTTTACGGGATACTAAGGTTATGATCCGCTTCGATCCAACCCGCCCCGATTTCTCGCCGACCGAATGGGACTCGAAATCGGCAAGTTCCTTGTCTGAAAGCACTTACGAAAATCACAAAAGAGAGAGTCGTTACAAAGAGGGTTGTGAACAGGGAGTTGGCTGCCACGGCCGCAGTGTTTCCGATCCAGGAGCAAACGACGTGAATGGGATAGGTCTCGGCCAGTTCAGTTTCTCGAGTACTCCGGCAGTTCTGGAATGGTTTCGGCCAGGGCTTCAAATCCGCTTTGCGGACGATACGCTCGAATTGGGTCCGCAGATTGGCATTGCCGCTACGGTATCGGGTGATTACCCACTCCGTGCCTGGCTCGGCTTGTTCCCACACCTGCTCCAAATACGGCCGTATCTCAGGAAACAAGGGAATCTGCCGAGATTCTTTACCTTCGTGGTGTTCCGTCTTCGGGCTGTGGACTGTAATTCGGCCGTTTTCCCAATCCACGTCACCCCACCGTAGCGCCAATGGCTCACTCGGCACACGCAGCCCGCCAAACCGGCTAAGCGCGAAAAGCAACCGCCACTGGGCGTCGGGGCAAGAGTCCAGAACTTTTTGAGCCTCTTCTCCGGTCACAAAGTACTGCCGACTCCTGTTCTCGCGCACTCCGCAGCCCTTCATATCGGCGAAAGGATTGCCGAATGCGTCGTTCATTGGTTTCACGGGCACACCGCTCTTCAAGAACGACCACCTGACACGGCGCATCTTCGGCAATTACGTCTCTCGCTACGACTTCAAGCGGTCGGAGGAAGACCATTCGACCGTTCGTCTGGTCTACGAGAACCGAGGCGAGAAGTTGGGAATTGCCCGTCTGGACTTAAACGACCGCATCGCGCAGAAGATCGAAGAGGCCGAGCTTGATCCTGACCAGACCGCGCTCTTAGAGAAGTTACTAGGTAAAGACTACGAGGTGATCACAGCCGATGACCGCCTCGAAAAGATTGCCAATGACTTCGTGGAACACTGCTCGACGCGATGGGAGAGCGGCAAGTCGATGCTCGTCTGCATTGACAAGATTAGCTGGCCGACAGACTTTTTCAACAGGCCCGGTGCTTTTTCGAGATTTCTGGGAATAGATGAGTTGATGAGACAGTAGAAAGCTATAAGTCCTTGATGACTCTACTGTGAGTAAAGTTAAGAGCGCCATGTTTTTTGACCATTACCCAGGCCCTGATGTGCGCTACAGTTTTACGCTGTAGTCTACATCGAAGCACACAAGCGGGGCGTGAAATTCAAGTTGATCCTTGATAAGAGTAATTGCAATCGGAAATACTCATGCGCCACGTTGAACAATATAAGGATCCAGGTCCACGCCGAAACCCGGCACATCTTAGCTCACAACCGTGCAGCAAAGACGACCGCCCGCATGGATAAATGGATAATTGGTCACTTTTGGTCATGTCCAACATTCCCGGTCGAGCAAGAATGGCACCGTTTTCACAAAGTCTTTATAGAAGTGCAACTTCTGCACGCTCACCAATAATTCAATGGCCTTCTACGCGGTCGCGATCGATCTGTTGCCAGGCCCATTGCCATGCGGCAACTGTGCGTGGAAATCCGCAGGTGTTCATTGCCAGTAGGATAGTTTGCTCGACTTCCTTTATGGTCGCTCCCTGCTGCATGGCCCGACGGACATGGCTCCGCAGCGCCGATTCCAGTCCGGCGCCTATGCAGATGCCAATCTTGATTAGTTCGCAGCTTTTCCGATCCATCGGCCCAGCGGAGTCTACGGCCTTAGCTACCTGCTCGTGGGCAATCCCAAGGGCGGGAAACTTATCGATAAAGGCTTTGAAGGTTGCTGGCAAAGGTGACTGTGGTGGGGAAAGGGATTTCTTTTTTGACATGGGCCAATTGACCTCCTAAATAAAGTGACAAAAAGTGATAAATAAGATGTCCTAACTAATTATCTATCTTTTTGCATAAAGCGATACTCCAGCCCAACTAAAAACCGATCCGCAATGTATGTGCCAAACAAACGGTGGCTGTGAAGCCGGGTAAAATTCAGGCCCATCGGGAAAGCTGAACTCGGCAGACGAGCATAGAATTCCCCCTGCTTGCGATCATCAACACGCCCAAGATTCCGTGGCAGTATTGCTGCAAGATCTCTATCCTCGACTTTTACCAATTGGTACAATATGTTTGATGAAGACAGCAGCGGGGATTTTGGCTGGCGGCCAAGCCCGTCGATTTAATGGAATCGCCAAGGGCTTACTCCGTGATCGCCACGACGATACGATTGTGCGTCGGCTGGAGCGCGCTATTCGACAATCGGGGCTCGAAGAGATCGTCTTACTGACCAACGACTATCACTCCTACGATTCGTTAGGGATTCCCATTTTACCTGACTTACGACCGGGCCTCGGACCGCTGGCGGCAATCGAGTCGGGGTTGGAGCACTTCGCCTCGAGCTGCGAGGCGATGTTATTTGTGCCCTGCGACCTTCCGGATTTGACCACTCGCGAGATTCGGTTGCTGCTCGATGCATTTTCCAAGGGCAAGTCGGAGGCAGTCGTCGCACAAACTGCGGCGGACGATATGAAATCGTTATGCGTAGTGTTGTCAGTCGCGTTGCGGAAAAATATTACTCAACATCTTGATGCCGGACGGAGAAGCGTGATGAAGCTCTTGCTTGAACAACAAACTGAAACCGTGGTATTCGAAGACGCCCGGCCTTTTTATAATATCAATTCGCCCGAAGATTGGCGGCACTGGCTTGCGGACAATGCGGGAGATTGAAAATCTCGCCTTCGTGATCTCGCTTTTTAAAAGATAATTGCATATTGGTCGAATCCCGAGGAGGAACTATCCGATATTTGCGCGTCTCGGCGACGGACCGCTTGTGTGCCACTGGCTTTACTAGTGCTTGGGGCCTCTTCGACGTTCGATCGTATTGTGCATAAAAATGGGAAACTGATGAATTGAAGATTTGTCCATCAATCACGTCCCGATGGCAAGGGTTTCTTTTAATCAATCCCGCAGGAGCACTGGCACAGCCAGTGGCACACTTGCGAGTCACTCGGCTTTTCGATTGTCGTGTTTGCCAAAGTAGTAGCCCAATATGATGCCAACGACCCCGAGCAATCGCTCGTCAACTTTGCTGCTACCGAACGATGCGCACAAGTAGGCGATGGTGAAGGTCAGTGCCAGTGTGGCGGCGATGATCTCCACAAACCAAAACTCCCGGAGTTTTCTTATGGCTGACTTTTTTTGTTCCAATAGGGTGCCCAGCAACTCAATCGCTCGGACTCCGTCGTCGAGCAACTTCGTCTTGCCGTTAGACTGAACCAGGACATAAAAGAAGTTGTCCGGCGGTGGGTTGGCAGTCGACTGAAACTCGGCATAGTAAACAGAGTTCCGTTCTAGGTCATCAAGGATCAATTGCAGCTTGATATTCGTGGCCGTTGGGTCCTCGTCCCGGATCGCTGCCAGAACGATTTCTCTTATGTCTGCCATACCCTGTGCTCCTATTGATTGCTCGAACTACGTGCGTGTCACTGCTGATTTAAGCAGCAGTGTCCTGTCGCCCGCAGAAAGAGATGACTGAACCAGTAGTCTCGAACACGATTCATTCTTCCCACCTTCCTTGGATAATGGTGACGCGTGCTATCCATTTCTAGATTGTTGGTTGTCCAATTATAACGACACACGATACCAAACGACGTAATTGGAACCATCGCCATTCATGCGAAACTCACATGTATTGAGCGGGTAGCCCAGGTTCTTGAACCTGGGCGGCTTTGCCGCAAGAGGCAAATGATAACTGCTAAATCTATATCATGCTATCCCGGAACAACGTTCCAGAGGAATAATTCTCCGAAACCTCTTGTGGCAAGCACACCGGTTCAAGAACCGGTGCTACCCAGTATCATCAAACGCTAATCAAATGCATAATCCCCTCATGAGGCATGCAGAATACCCTCGAGGCCAAAAGACTCCTCGCGGCGGTTCTGATTAACTTCTATCCCATCGGCCCCGCCAGAAAGGCGGCTTGCATCATCGAACACTAAGTCGAGATAGAAATTAAACCGCCAGGTATCGTGCCCATTCGGATCAATTCGAATGGTCACATTGCCCGTCTGCAACACCGCCTTCGAACTCTGGTTCTTGATGAGCAGACCAAAGGGTCCATTATCGCTGTTGTCATCAAAGTGCCCAAAGTCGTTGTCGATCCGAGCAGCGATTACCTGATTGGAGTCACGAACGGTAACTGTTACGTGCGTGTCCGCGTCCTTGTCTTCGTTGTTGGTATGGAACTTAATCGTACAGTTTGCGAGGTTCGGCATCTTCACTCTCCTTCTGATAGATAAAGTTAGTTGACTGGGTCGCCTTTCCATGCGGAAAAACGATTGCTTTTACGGGCGAGCAATGGCGACCAGGTATGCGAGTTCTGCCTCTCTGGTATAGCGCGGAGGAAAGAAATCAATTATCGATGAGTTTATCAGAATACATTATGGATGTCAATAAAATACTTATAATAAAGCATCTAATTGTTTCTTAAATAGATAAAGATTACTATAGTGCATATCTATTGTATGCGGATTGATGTCCCAGGGCCAACTGTCCGTCCCCCCCGGCTCTTTGCCGATTCTGGTTAAAAGGTGGAACTAACTCGCCTCTATAGGTGTGACGCGTACGGCGGTGACTTTGTACTCGGGAGTGCAGGCCAAGGTGTCGAGATAATCGCTGGTAAGTTCGTTCGTGGGCACCTCGTCGAAGTGGAAGGAAAGAAAAACGACTCCCGGATTGACACGGTCGATAAGGTGTGCGCGGACCGTCAATCGACCCCGGCGGCTGGCTACTTCAACCATTTCCTTGTCGCGGACGTTTAGATTCGCGGCATCTTGTGGATTGATTTCCAAATATTCTTCGCCCAGCAGAGTTTGCAGTCCCGGTGTGCGCATCGACATCGAGCCGCAGTTGTAATGTTCGAGCCGGCGGCCGGTGGTAAGAATCAGCGGATACTTTGCATCGGTTTCTTCCATCGGTTCGCAGTGGTCGATGCTTTGAAAGGTGGCCCGGCCGCGGGGGAAATTCGTCTCATACAAGGTCCTTGCACCGGCGTCGGTATCGTCGAGGCAAGGCCAGACAAGGGGCTGGCGGTCTAGTCGCTTGTGGCTGATTCCGTGCAACATGGGCGCCAGCGAAGCAATTTCGTCCATGATTTCCGACGGAGTGCGGGCCTGCATTGCGTAGCCCATTCTTTCGGAAAGCTCGCAGATGATCTCTACATCCGTCTTGCAGCCTTTTGGAGGTTCCACGATCTTCCGGACACGTTGCACGCGCCGGTCGGCGTTTATGAAAGTGCCTTCTTTCTCGGCAAAAGCAGCCGCCGGCAGCACAACGTCGGCTAGCGCGGCGGTTTTGGTGAGGAAAATTTCATGCACGACCACGAAATCCATTGCCTGAAGGGCTTCGGCGACGCGCTGACTATGGGGGTCGGTCTGAGCCGGATTATGCCCCAAGATGTAGGCCGCCTTGATACTCCCCCGGCGTGCCAGCGGCCAGGCTTCGGTGAACTTCAAGCCCCTGTCGGCAGGTAAAGGGCGTCCCCAAGCCTTTTCAAACTTGGCGCGCACGGTCTGATCGCCGATGGGTTGATAGCCAGGCAATACGTTTGGCAATGCGCCCATGTCGCACGATCCTTGCACGTTGTTCTGCCCGCGCAATGGATTCACTCCGGCGCCGCGGCGGCCAACGTTGCCCGTAAGCAATGCGAGATTGGCGCAACCCATGACACCCAAGGAGCCGTCGGTATGTTCGGTAATACCCAGGCCGTAAAGAATCATCGCCCGCTTTGCCTCTCCGTAGAGTCTGGCGGCGGCTTCGATTTTGCCCGCTGGAACGCCGGTGATCGACTCAACTCGCTCGGGCGTATACTCTTTCACCTTTTCGGCAAAAGATTCGAACTGCTCGGTACGTTCGGCAATGAAATCGGCATTGTGGAGTTTGTCACGGAGGATTATGTGCGCCATACCGTTTAATAGCGCTACATTCGTTCCCGGACGCAACGGCAACCAGTAGTCGGCCAGCCGGGCCAATTCGATTCGGCGCGGATCGGCGACGATAGCGCGGACGCCTTTTTCGAAAATCGCCCGTTTTATTCTCATGCCGATGACCGGATGGGCCTCGGTGGGATTGCATCCGATGAGAAAAAGCACTTCCGTATCTTGAATTTCGTCGAGCGAATTCGTCGCCGCGCCGCTGCCGAAGGTCGCGGCTAGTCCGGCAACAGACGGGCTGTGGCAAACCCGGGCGCAATTGTCGATGTTGTTCGTTCCGACGACCAGGCGGATAAACTTTTGGAATATGTAATTTTCCTCGTTGGTGCCGCGGCTGGATGAGATGCCGATGATGGACGATGGGCCGTATTGCTCCTTTACGGACGACAATTTATTTTTAACCAACTCAAGGGCTTCGTCCCAAGAGGCCTCGCGGAAGCCGGGAAAGCGAGAGCCGCCCTTGGGATCCTTGATCAGTGGCGCGTTGAGCCGGTCGGGATGATTCAGGAAGTCGAAAGCCATACGCCCTTTAACGCACAGATCGGTCTTGTTGAAGGATTCGCCGCCGGCCGGTTCGACGCCGATGATTTTGCCGTCGGCCACACGGGCGAAAAGCTGGCAACCCGTTCCGCAATAGGGGCACAAGGTCGGCCCGCGCCGCTCGGTTTTTCCGAATTCATGGCGCCAGAGTTCGGCAATCGCGCCGGTCGGGCAGACCTCCGCGCAACCGCCGCAGTGCTGGCATTTGGTCGCGGTCAGCGGATCGTGGAAAAACGTCGCGATGTGGCTTTGTACTCCGCGCCCGACCGGCGCGATCGCCCCGATCCCTTGATTGGCGTCGCAATATCGCCAGCAGCGGTCGCATCGTATGCACAGGGCAAGGTCCTGCACGAGCAGCGGGTCGCCCTTGACGATGGTCCGCAGTTTTTGCGCGCCGGAAAAGCGATCGGGATCGGCCCCGTATTCGGCCGCAAGCTCACCCAGCCGCGTGTCGGACAGGCGTGAACCGCTTGCCTTGACGCCCGCAATGGCCAATTCGAGCAGGGTGCGTCGCGCGCCGATCACCCGCGGCGAACGCGTATGGATGACCTGCCCCGCCTGAAGCCGTGTGTGGCAGGCGGCGGCCAATTCGTGTTGGCCTTCGACTTCTACCACGCAGATGCGGCATGCGCCCCGCTCGCTTGCGCCCACGCCGTGGCAAAGCGTGGGTACGGAAACGCCCACTTGCTCAGCGGCCTCGAGGATCGTGAGGTTGCCGTCGGACCGAACCGGAAGGCCGTCGATCAAAGAAGTAATAGAAGTTGACATTTTCGCAGTTCCTCAACAGGCTTTTACCTTTTCAGATTGATCAACTCCTTGGCGGCTCGAAAAGCGGTCTTTCCCAGGCCGCATCGCGAGGTAGTCTCCAGGCATTCGCTTAGTAGTTCGAATGATTCGCGCTTTTGGGCCGTGAGTCCGTCGACGGCGGCGGATTCCATCAGTGCGCACGCTTCGGGCACTCCGACGCGGCAGGGAAGGCAGCCGCCGCAGGTTTCACGGCTGAAAAATCGCAGGATGTTCGCGGCGATCTCGATAGGCGCACGCCCCGTGTTGAGCGCCATCACGGAGCCGTTGCCAACCTGGTGCTCGAAATCCAGGGGGCAGTCTAATTTATCGGCGGCGAAAACGCGTCCCGCCGCGCCGCCCACGACCGCAAAACCGAACTCGCCTTGCATGCCGCCGCCAGGTCCATCGATCAGGTCCTTAAGCCGCGTACCCAGCGGCATCTCGTAGACGCCGGGTCGGGCGACGTCGCTGCTTAGAGAAAACAATTTGGTCCCCGGCGAGTCAGCCGTGCCGGTTTCCCGAAACCAGGCGGCGCCGTTTTCCCAAATGCCGGGCACATTTGCCAGGGTTTCGACGTTGTTCACTACGGTCGGGCGTCCGAATAAGCCCGATTGCACGGGAAACGGCGGTCGCAGGCGGGGTTCGGCCCGCTTGCCCTCGATTGATTCCAAAAGCGCGGATTCTTCGCCGCATATATATGCCCCGGCCCCCACGTTAATATCGATCCGCATGGAAAATCCGCTGCCGGCGATGTTTTCGCCCGCCAGACCCGCGGCCTCCATCGCGAGCAGGCCTTTATCCAGGGCCGGACGCAGGTAAGCGTAGTCCGAACGCAGATAAAGGACGCCCCGATCGGCGCCGATGGCGTAGCCGGCCAGCA
>JBEKSO010000084.1:0-11718 GCA_049516935.1 Thermoguttaceae bacterium | reverse complement strand
TCGTTTCCTCGTTTGCGAGGATGGCCCCACCGCTGTCGAATACGCGGTGATGCTGGCCTTGATTGTTATTGTGTGCTTGACGGCGATCAGCTCGATCGGCACCAAAGCCAGTTCGACATTCACCAAAGTCTCCGACACGATGCCTACTTAATCAAGTGGATGCTTGACAATGGGCCCCGTTGCCTGGGCCTGAATACTACAACCGTGATAACCGGAAGAATCCCCTCGGCGCTAAAAATATAACGCCGAGGGGGCTTTTTTTAACATATCCTTTAATTAGACCCCTAAATCCTTGATATGGAGAGTTAAACCATGCAGTTATGCAATGATTTTCCCCATTTTATTGCGGAAAACTGGCCTATATGGCTGGTCAGCGCGGTTCTTATCGTAGCGGCGATCATCGACGGATGGAAACTAAAAGTCCCTAACTGGATCACTTTTCCATTTGTCGTGGGCGGCTGGATATACAGCACCGCATATTTCGGCTGGGAGGGCTTTGGCTGGAGTTTATTGGGGACCTGCGTGGGTTTGGCGCTACTGTTGCCGGCTTACGCTATCGGCGGCATGGGGGCTGGAGATGTAAAACTTCTGGCCGGCGTGGGGGCCTGGATCTGGGGTACCAACACATTCTATGCTTTTTGCCTTTCGGCAGTGATCGGCGGCGCGATTGCCGTGGCGATGGTCTTTTGGAGACGGAATTGGCGCCATCATTGGCGCCAATTATGGGCGATCTTTTTCGAAATCTGGATTATTCGCGAACCAAACCAGCTTTCCACGATCGCAGCCGAGCGAAAGAGTTCAATGCTGCTGTTGCCTTACGGAATTCCTATTGCCATTGGAACAATTACCTATTTTATCTGCACTGGAATGTTGCCATGAATTTACCCATATTATTAAAATTGGGTTCCCGCGGAGGACCGTGGGAACCAGAGGAGAATAGAAAACCAGGGCAAATGGCTTGGACTATAAACGCAATGGTTACTCGAAATCCGGGAAACGGCGAGGTTAAGCTAGAGAAAGTTTGTCAGATATGTCGAAGAAAACGACGAGGTGCCGCAGCCGTCGAGTTTGCCATAGTGGCTCCTGTTTTTTTCCTGCTTGTTTTTGGAATGATCGAGTATGGACGGATGGTGATGGTCCAACAGGTCTTAACAAATGCTTCAAGAGAGGGGGCCAGAGTCGGGGTATTAGATCCGCCGACAGGACAAACGAGCTTACCACTCGTGACAAGCGCTGTTAACAAATACCTTTCTTCGGCGGGAATTACAGGTGCGACAACAACTACGATTCCATCTGAACCTAGCTCGGCCACTTACGGCCAATCGGTAACGGTTAAAGTTTCGGTGCCTTTTAGCAATGTGAGTTGGTTTCCCACGCCGATTTGGCTCGGAGGCAAAACATTAAGCACATCCTCGGTCATGCGCCGAGAAACAGTACAGTAGGCGTTAAAATCACCCGCCCATGGAAGGGTGAGTCTGACTTTTATAACGATTATTATGGCACTTACATTTTGAGCCCCGCGTTGGGCGGTTGGGGGTTTTCATGCGAGCCAAGTCCATGGCTTTGCTGATGTTGGCACTAGGTTGCGGCCTGGTTGCCTCGATCGGCATAACACAGGTAATGGCCAATCGGAATACCAAGCCATCCGGGCTGGACTCTGAAACCGTGCAAGTTATTGTCGCAGACAAGGATATTTCTGTGGGCGAGCCTTTATCGGCTGCGCTGGTGAAGCAAGAGCCTTGGCCCAAGGATAGGGTTCCCTCCGGCGCTTTATCGAACATCGAAGACGTGGAAGGGCGGCGGATCCGGCAGAGAGTATTTGAAGGCGAACCCATTCTGGAAAACAAATTGCTCAGTAAGGGGGCCTCCGCGCAAGGAGCAAGCGCGGTCATTCCCGTAGGGTATCGCGTAGTCTCGGTGCTGGTCGACTCGGTCAGCGGTGCGGGCTTGATCCTGCCTGGAGATCGGGTGGACGTGCTGGTTTATTTGGTCAGCAATTCACAACACGCGATTGCGGAAACCTCGACCAGGACCGTGTTGCAGGATATCAAAGTCTTTGCCGTCAACGACGTGGTGGATATGGACAAAGACGGCAAGGATAAATCCATCACGGCAAAGACGATTTCCTTGCTGGTCACACCGGCCCAAGCCGCCAAGGTGACCTTGGCCAGCGAAATGGGCAAAATCCGCCTGGTGATGCGCGGGCCCGAAGACAACGCCCATGCCGAAGACGCCTCGGCAAAGCCGGAGGAGTTGTTGGGCCATTCGGCTTATTCCGACCGGAATAAAGAAGCGGCCGATCCAAATAAAACTGATAACAAGTCGAGTTTTCTCGATTTGTTGAGTCAAATAAAGGCCAAACCGGCCGTCAAACAAACGCCGGAACCTCCCTCCACGATTTCTTGGACGATGCGCATTTTGCAACCCAACGGAATTAACGACGTGGTTTTAGAATCCGATATCCTTCCGGCGGCGGGAAATCCGGGTTTGGGGCACTGGCGAGTCAGCAGCAGCGACTTGACAAGTTTCGGCGGAACAACAAATGCAAGTTCGGACCGAACGGGCCGCGGGAAAAAGAGCGAGAAAATCGCACCGCCTGCGGCTTCCCCTGCGGATACGCCGCAAACTTCGCCCCAAAGCCCTCCTACGCCTGAACCTGATACGGCGAACCCATTGGATCAATCACCGATTAATCCTCTGGGTTCCGCGACGGAATAAAAAAACTAGTAGGTGCGTGAAATGCACCGCAATTTATAGAATTTTTGTAGAATCGCAATTTACATGAGAAATGGTGCGTTTCCCGCACCCTACATAGTGTGCCTGCTATGCTTTTTAGCGAGACGGCACACGGAGTGCGCCTGCTACATTAAAGCATTCCGAGTGCATGAAGCCCGGAATTAAAACGCGAGGAAACAAGGATGTTTAAGCACAATCTTTGGCGCATGTTTGCGCCGTCGGCGATTATCTTTAGTCTTGCCCTGCATTCGATGGCGCAAACTCCGACGCCGCCTGAACCCGCTCCAAGCCTGGCGCCGGCGCCCGGCTCGATCAACTTCGCGGTGAAGTCGTCCAACGAGCGAATGGAAATGAATGTTCATTCCAGCCGGATAATCACGATTGGACAGAAGATTCCGCAGGCCCAAGTCAACAATCCGGACATACTCGACCTCACGCCGCTGTCGCCCACTCAGGTGCAGGTCTCGGCCAAGACTGCCGGCGTGACGCAGATAAACCTGTGGGGCGAGGATCAGAAATTATTCACCATCGACGTAATTGTCTACGGCGACGCCCAGGAATTGAAGATGTTGTTGCGTTCGCAGTTTCCCAATGCGGCCTTGACGGTCATCCCGGTGTCCAGTTCGGTGTTGATTTCGGGTTTTGTCGATAAACCGGAGCATATCGACCGCATCATCCGGATTGCGGAGGAGTATTACCCAAAGGTAATCAACAACATGACGGTGGGCGGGGTGCAAACTGTGCTCTTGCACGTAAAAGTGATGGAAGTATCGCGGACGAAACTCCGCGAACTGGGTTTCGATTGGGCCAAAATTACCGGCGGAAATGTAATTACTTCCGGAACTTCTGGATTTATTTCAGATGCCGACCCCACTAAAGCAATTGGTTTTTTTCCACCCAACATAGGCAAGGCCGCGGTTCGTTCCGTCAATCCTTCGACATTCGCATTTAGCGTTCTCGAAGGAAACAGCAGTGCATTTTATGGCGTACTGGATGCCTTGCGCCAGGACAATTTGTTAAAGTTGTTGACGGAACCGACGCTGGTGACGGAAAGCGGCCGGCCTGCTGTATTCAATTCCGGCGGGCTAATAGCATATCCCGAGCCGCAAGGACTTGGCAGCATTGCCGTGGCTTACAAGGAGTATGGCACGAAAGTCGATTTTGTTCCCATCGTTTTGGGCAACGGAAAAATCCGTCTTGAAGTCAGACCCGACATAACCGAACTCGATTACGCCAATGGCACCACGATTCAGGGAACAGTGGTGCCGGGCTTCACGGAACGCAAAGCCGACACGGCTGTGGAGTTGGTGGCGGGCCAGACGCTGGCCATCGCCGGATTGGTGGAATCGCGAGTGGAGGCCTTAAACAGCGGCCTTCCCTGGATCAGCGAGGTGCCTTATTTAGGCGCGGCGTTCCGTAAGGTGCACGAAAAGACCAACGAGGTGGAATTGCTGATCCTGGTCACACCCGAGCTGGTCGTTGCCATGGATGCCTGCGAGGTGCCGCCCTGCGGTCCGGGCATGGAAACCACCAGTCCCACCGATTGGGAATTGTACATGAAAGGTCATCTGGAAGTGCCGAATTGCTGCCCGGCCGGCGGCGAAGGAGGCATGCCATGCAATGGATCGCCCACCCCGGTGCCGGACGACGGCATGATCGGGCCGGAACAAATTAGTACGCCTCCCGCCTCGGGCGCGGGCAATGGCGCGTCGCGATCGGGCGGCCAAAACACCCCTGCAATGGCCGGCCCCGCCAACGTGGCGCGGCGCGGCGGATCGTCCACGCCTAATAGCCGTTACACTTCATCCAAACCGAACAATCCATCGGGCAATGCTTCATCCGGAACGTCAACCGGTCCTCCCGGATTTATCGGCCCAGTCGGTTATGATGTAGTAAAGTAAAATAGACAAGCTTGCCTACTCTTTGCCGGGCTTGAATTAAATCATTTAGCCCCGGGTGAATACGCCCGGGGTCGATTGACATAACATATTCCCGGCGCGGCATAAAGACGACGCCAAACTCCCGGTGTATTCACCGGGGGTTAAATATAATGGGGCAAAATATCGATGACGAAATTTCGGACAACAAGCAATTTAATATAATCGATTCCCCATGAGCAACGTTCTCCGCTTGGCAATCGTCGATCCCAACGATCCACAACGCGAGGCTTTAAAGGGCCTGTTGTTGGGCATGGACATGATTTGGCTGGAAGCCGAATGTTCCAGGTACGAGTTTTTCAGCGATGTGGTGTCTCAGACCAAGCCGGACATCGGGCTGGTGGCCATCGATTCCGATCCGCAGAAAGCCTTGGATTTAGTGCGCAAGTTGACGGCCCTTTCGCCCGATTGCGCGGTGCTGGTCGTCAGTTCGTCGAACGACGGCAGCTTGATCCTTCAGACGCTGCGGGCGGGCGCCAAGGAATTCCTCACGCAGCCGGTGCGGATCGAGGACTTGCTGGGCGCATTGGGCCGGATCAGCGAACGGCGCTTTGGACATGGCGAGAACAAGCCCCGCGGCTGCCAGGTTATAGCCGTGGCCGGGGCAATCGGAGGCGTGGGCACCACCAGTCTGGCTGTAAACCTGGGCTGCGCCTTGGCCCAGGAAGAAAAAAACTCGGTGGCCTTGATCGATCTGGACTTGTGCCTGGGCGACGCGGACGTGTTTTTAGACACCATCCCGGATTATACCCTGGTCGACGTATCCCAAAACGTGACCCGGCTCGATTTCACGCTTTTAAAACGATCGCTCACCAAGCATTCATCGGGACTGTACCTGTTGCCGCGGCCGGTCCAGCTCGAAGACGTCCGCTTGATCACTTCGGTTGATTTGCAAAGGGTAATCGGCCTGATGAAGGCCACCTTTACGCATTTGGTGCTGGATTTGTCGAAGGGCTACACTTCCATCGACATGATCGCCCTGGAAATGGCCAATCATATCCTGCTGGTGGCGCAACTCGATTTGCCTTGCCTGCGAAACGTGGTCCGCCTGATGATGTCGTTCAACGAGATGGAAGGCATTGCCGACAAGGTGAAGATCATCATCAATCGGGTGGGACTCGATACGGGCCATATCACCTTGAAAAAAGCGGAAGAAACCATCGGCAAGGAAATATTCTGGCAATTGCCCAACGATTATCGCACGATGATCGAGGCCCGCAACAACGGCGTGCCTTTGATCGAGCAAGCCCCCAAGGCCGCCGTTACACAGGCGATTGTCCAACTCTCCAGGACTTTGACAAACGACGGCAAGCCCGAGGCGGCCGAAAGCGCGGGCAAAAAATTCGGCCTGGGCGGCCTGTTAAAATTCTGGCCGAGCAGAAGCGGCAAATAAAACCGAAATATCCGCTACAATCGCTATGGCTTGATCGGGCAATAAATGCGGCCGCCATTTCAATTGCGCCCCGCCAATAAGCTATCTTTTCTTGGATATTTATCCACTCCGGACCGCTAATAAGCGGCGCTGCCGCTAAGGGCGGCCGGCGTTTCCGGTTTTAGGAGCTTTTAAGAAAATGAAATTAAAGGCGAAGTTTCCAACATCACTGCTTGCAAGCAAGCAGTGGCACACGTCATTTTGTTAGAAGATCAAATATATTTGCGCCGCGATTGCATTGTTTACCGTAATTAGGTGAAACAGTTCCCAAAATATAAAGCGATTACCAACCATGGCCAAGATAGCAGCGCCCTTGCGCATGACGGACTCGAAAGAAGACAATTATGAGGTGCTCAAGCAAAGCATCCATAACAAGCTCGTGGACAAGCTGGATTTGTCCCGCGTGGGAGAGATGGAAGGCGAAACGCTGCGCCGTGAGATTCGCCTGGTCGTCGAACATCTTTGCGACACCGAAGATACGCTCCTGAATCGAAACGAGCGGGAGCGGCTGGTGAACGAGGTGCTGGACGAGACCTTCGGCCTGGGGCCGCTGGAAATGCTGTTGAAAGACCCCTCGATCAGCGATATTCTCATCAACGGTCCCAAGAACGTGTATATCGAACGCCGCGGAAAAATGGAAAAGACCACCGTCTGCTTCCGCGACAACGCGCATCTAATGCAAATAATCGACCGGATAATATCCAAAGTGGGCCGGCGGGTGGACGAAACATGTCCCATGGTCGATTCGCGAATGATCGACGGCTCGCGTTTCAACGCCATCATACCGCCCTTGGCTTTAGACGGGGCCTGCGTTTCCATCCGGCGTTTCGGCACGAATCCGCTGAAACTCGAGGAATTGCTGAACTTCAAAAGTTTCACTCCCGAGATGGTCATGCTCCTGGAAGGGGCGATCAAGGCGCGGCTGAACATCCTCATATCCGGCGGCACGGGCTCGGGCAAAACAACCTTGCTCAACACTCTTTCCAGCTTTATTCCCAACACCGACCGCATCGTGACCATCGAGGATGCCGCCGAATTGCAGTTGCAGCAGGATCACGTGGTGCGATTGGAGACCCGCCCCTCGAACATCGAGGGCAAGGGCGCCATCTACACCACCGACCTGGTGCGAAACGCCCTGCGCATGCGGCCCGAACGGATCATCATCGGCGAGTGCCGCGGAGCCGAGGCCCTGGACATGCTGCAAGCCATGAACACCGGCCATGAAGGTTCGATGACCACATTGCACGCCAATTCACCGCGCGACGCCCTTGCGCGATTGGAAACGATGATTATGATGGCCGGCTTCGAACTGCCCTTGAAGGCCATGCGATCTCAAGTGGCCAGCGCCATAGACCTGATAGTGCAGGCCAGCCGTTTGCAAGGCGGGCCGCGCAAAATCACTTGCATCTCCGAGGTAGTGGGCATGGAACAGGATACCATAGTGATGCAAGACATATACCGCTACGATAAGGAAGGCGTTGACGAGCACAGCCGGGCTTATGGAAAGTTCATAGCCACGGGCGTGCGGCCGACGTTCATGCCGCGATTGGAATCAGCCGGGGTGCGCCTGCCCGCAAGCGCATTCCGCCAACGCGTGATGATGGAGGATTAACGCGTGACATCTATTATCATTATTGCCGGGATCACGTTTCTGGGCGTGACATTGATCGTCCTGGGCCTGTCCTTGTTGATGCGCAACAAGCCCTTGAACCGCATCGAAGACCGGCTGGGCTTGTTGACCGGGAAGATCAATCCCGCGGCCAAGGAGATATTGTTGAAGGATAGCGTTCTAGCTCATCCTCTGGACGATTCGCCGGGAATATTCGAGCGTTTTGTCCAACATTTCGGGGACGTAAACAAGATTTTCGAGCAAGCCGACACATCGCTGACTGTAATGAAGTTGTTGCTGATTTCCATGGGCATGGCCTTGGTCGGCGGAGTATTGGCGTTTGCCATACGCATTGTTCCATTATTAGTGCCGCTGGTGGCCCTGATAATGGGCGTCTTACCGCTGATGTGGGTGCTTTTTCGGCGGAAAAAACGACTGAAGCATTTCGCGGCCCAACTGCCCGAGGCCATGGAAATGATCGCTCGGACCCTGCGGAGCGGGCAAAGTCTGGGTTTCGGGATCAGTCTGGTGGCCACCGAGATGGGCCAGCCCATTGCGGGCGAATTCAACCGCGTTTTCGAGGAGCAAAATCTCGGCCTTCCCATGGAACAAAGCCTTAAGGAGTTGGCCGATAGGATTCCTAATTTAGACCTGAAATTTTTCGTTACGGCCGTCATCCTGCAGCGGCAAACCGGCGGCGATCTGGCCGAAATCCTGGATAAGATCGGCAGCCTGGTGCGCGATCGCTTCCGCATCTGGGGACAGGTTCAAGCCCTGACCGGCGAAGGGCGCCTTTCCGGCGTGGTGCTGTTGGTATTGCCTTTGGTGCTGTTTTTAGCCGTGTATCAATTGAATCCGGACTACATCAAGGTTCTGTTCACCGATCCGATGGGCACGAAAATGCTGGCCATTGCCGTTGTCATGCAGATCATCGGGGCATTGGTGATACGAAAAATCGTGAATATAAGAGTGTGACAGAGGTGTTTTGTGATTCTCGCGACAAACTTGTTCAATTTTGAAAACATGGTTCCGCTGGCGGTTTTCGGCGCGTTTGCCGCCCTGGCTTGGTGGATCCTGGAGCGCTTGGCCGCCGGAAATCCCCGGGCAATTGAACGGCTGGCCGAATTGAAATCTCCCCACTCCCGCCGTAATGCCCAGCCCGAGGGCGCAATGAAAAAATCCGACCCGGTGACGAAAATGCTGGAGTTGGCCACTCCGGCTTTGGCCAAACCCCTGCAACCGAAAACAGAAATGGAACTCGGCAAGCTGAAGTCCAAATTGTCGTATGCCGGATTTCGGGGTGAATCGGCGGGGAGTATTTTTTTGGGTCTGAAGTTCGCCGGATTGATGGCCGGATTGTTTCTCGGCGGGGGCACGCTGCTTTCGCTGAAAGGCATGAACGCCCATACCCTGGAATACTCCATGGCCCTTTCCGGTTTGCTTTTCTACCTTCCCGATTTGATGGTGGGTATTCTCGGCAAGAGACGCAAGCAGTCCGTATTTCTGGCCCTGCCCGACGCCCTGGACTTGATGGTCGTTTGCGTCGAGGCCGGACTGGGACTTGATCAGGCGATGCGCAAGGTGGCCGAAGAATTGAAAAAAGCATATCGCGTGTTGGCTGGGGAATTCGCCTTGTGCAATTTTCAACTGCAAATGGGCCGCCCGCGCTCCGAGGTGCTCCAAGAACTGGGCGCCAGGACCGGCGTGCAGGATTTGCGCGCCTTGGCCGGGATCCTTGTCCAAGCCGAGAGGTTTGGCAGCAGCGTGGCCCAAGCCCTGCGGGTGCAGAGCGATTCGATGCGCACCCGGCGGCGTCAAATGGCCGAAGAAAAAGCCGCCAAAACGGCGGTGAAACTGATCTTTCCCCTGGTGATCTTCATATTCCCGGGCATTTTTGTGGTGCTGGTTGGTCCGGCGGCGATCACTATGGTTCGGGAGATGTTCCCAAAGATGTCGGGCGGATAAATAGGGTTCAGGGTTCAGTGGTCAGGGTTCAGAACTCTGTTTAATGTGTTTTCAACAAGAAACCGCTTGCGGTTTTGCAAAGCATTTGAAATGCGATTTTTCCACAACCTTATTTTGTAATGTAGCAGGCACACTCCGTGTGCCGTCCGTCTGAATTGCATCGGTATGAAAAACATCACAAACGGCACACGGAGTGCGCCTGCTGCATAGATGCAGAATCTCCGTGAATAATCACGAAATCCTGAACGCGGAACCCTGAACCCTTTCTTAGGGAATGCCGATAAAGTCTATGGAATCCTAGTAATGGATTACCATGCGCGTTAAGGGACAAAGGATGGGTGGCAAATGCGGGAACCATGCCCCGCAAAAGTCTCCCAAGCCGCGCATACTCACAAAGGGAGATCTCCAACAAGGAGGTGCCGGAGATGTTGGCCTATTTCACCCGCTTTATCATTTTTACCGTTGTTACATTAACCACGCTTCCTTTGTCGGCCGATTGCCTGTGTGATTTTTTCAATAGCGTTGCCCGAGACACCAAACGGCGAAATTGTTGGCCTGCCCCGTTCGTCTGCCCGGACCGTCAAACTGTTCGAGAGCCCTTCGCCATCATGGTCAACAATGGATGGCGCAAGCAAAATATGCTGGGCGATTTCTATTTCGAGCCCACAACAGGTCAATTGACTGAGGCGGGCAAACTGAAAATACGCTGGATCGTTTTTGAGGCGCCGGAACAACATCGTGAAATTTACGTGCATATTGGCCAAACAAGCGAAGAAACCCAGGCTCGGCTGGCGTTCGTTACCGCCGAGGCCGGTTCGCTTGCCCCACAGGGTCAAATGCCTTCTATAATGCAAACGTCGATCTCTGATGGGGGCACTCCAGCCGATAGGGTGGATATGATCGACCGAAAATACCAATCTTCGATGCCAACCCCACGCATGCCTGCTCCGGCCAATCAAAGCGGCAGCGCCGGTGCGAGCAGTAGTGCTGGGCCGTAGAGCCAAGCCTAAAACTTGGGATCTATTATATCTCCCAGAAATCTTATACCTCGTATGGTTACGCGCGCTTATCCATATAATCCATATTGCCCTATTTGTAAGCATAAGCAGTAAAACCCTCAAATCTATTGTAATTAATCAATTCAATTTTAGGCTAAGAGGGGTCCAAGTCGATCAGTTATACGAGGTCGCCTGATGGTAAAAGCGTCTGTGGGTTGTACTTTGCATGCAAATTAGCCGGGCTTAGTCAACCCGACCTAAAGGCGTATCAAGAGAAAAGGATCATGGAGGTTCCTGGTGGACCAGGTCTTGCTTAAATGCCGGACTTTGATTATTGGGTTAGCGGCCTGGGTGGGGCTGGGCTGGCTTATGGCGGCGCACTGTCATGGCCAAGCGGCTTACGGACAAAACCCGGCCCAACAGTCCTCTGTTACCGGTTCCATCAAGCAGGAATTCAACAAAGTGGGCGAGTTCTTTACGCCCAAGCCGAGCCCCAAGACCCCGCCCACCGACGACGCAATCTCATTAAAAAACCAAGGCAAGCCCGGTCCCGAACTGTATACGGCAATTGCCAGGCTATACGAAGATTCCGGTAAAAATGCCGAAGCCGAGAAATACTATCAAATGGCCTTGAATGAGAAGGCCGACGATCTTAACGCCATGCTGGGATATGCTCGGTTTCAGGAAAACCAGGGACGGATCAACGAAGCCGTGGCATTGTATCAGAAGGCCGTGCAAACTCATCCCAGGGAACCGGCGGCTTACAACAATTTGGGCTTGTGTTTCGCCCGCCGCGGCAAGCTCAACGAGGCCGCTTCGGCACTGGGACAAGCCGCGCAATTGGATCCGCGGAATCCGCTGTATCGCAATAATCTGGCGACCGTACTTGTCGACCAAAACCGCTTGCCCGAGGCATTCGCTAATCTCCGCGAAGTGCACGGCGATGCCGCGGCCTATTACAACATGGGGTATCTGCTGATCAAGAAGGGACAAACAGAGGCCGCCGAACAAAATTTCGCCCAAGCGCTGATGATCGATCCG
>JBEKSO010000083.1:0-11720 GCA_049516935.1 Thermoguttaceae bacterium | reverse complement strand
ACCCGCGGCGACGGACAATTGGCCGTAACCGTCAGCGACGGCGGCGTCCGCGAGACCATTTCCAAGGCCATTCCCATCAATCTGGCAAAAGTCGACGTGCATTTCTACCCCGAGGGCGGCGATCTGGCGGCTGGTTTGGAAAATCGCGTTTATTTCGTGTGCCAAGATCCCCTGGGCAAGCCTTTACGCATTTCGGGCGTGGTTGTAAACGAAAACGGCCTGACAATAGCGGCCGTTGAGACCATCCGCGAAGGAATGGGCCAATTCAGCTTCACCCCCCAGCCCGGCGAATCCTACAGGCTGAAGATCATCGCACCGGCAGGCATAAAAGATGAACCAAAGCTGCCGGCCGCAGTGGCCGATTGTCCGATCGTGCTGACTACGGGCACGGGCGTGTTCGGCCCGTCGGAAATGCTGGAGTTCAATATCCGATCGTCCAGGGCCGGACTTCCGCTGGTTGTCGGGGCCTGGTGCCGGGGTGTTATGGTGGGTCAAATCGCTCTGGTTACTAAAAAAAGCGAAAATGGCATAAATCCAGTAGCCCTCCCCCTGCCCGACGAAGTGGGCGGAGTCATTCGCCTCACGGCGTTCGACTACTCCATTAACTCCGCTCAATCCAACCGGCAATTTCCCAAACCTCTGGCCGAACGGCTGGTCTACCGCCGCATGGATCGCCGATTGAACGTCCGCGCCATCGACTGCCACGAACATTACGCCCCGGGCGAAAAGGTGAATATGTCGCTGGCGGTGACTAACGAAAGGAACGAGCCTGTTGCCGCCGTCCTGGGCGTATCGGTGGTCGACCAAGCCTTGTTTGTCCTGGCCGGCGACCATACCCCCACCATGACAACGGGATTTTTGCTCGCCTCTGAAATCGAAAATCCCGAGGACCTGGAAAACGCCGATTTCTATCTTTCCGAAGACCAATCATCCTCCGTGCCGGCGGCCGTGGCATTGGATCTGCTGTTAGGCACGCAAGGCTGGCGGCGGTTTTCCGACAAGACCCGGCTACAACCCGCCGAACAGGACCCCGAATCCAACCGCTCCGCCCGCCCGCCGGCCTTAAGCGGCCAATTCGGCCCTCCCATAATGTACGATAACCTCAGCCGCATCCGGGACGACTATCAAAAAAAACTCGCCACATATTATGCCGATCGGACCCAGGCCCTTTACACAATTGTAACTATCTGTTTTCTTGGCGCTTGGGGATTGTTGCTTTTGGTATTTATGCTCGGGTTGCTAAGAATTGTCCGTGGCGCGGCGTTTTGGCTGCCGGTCTTGGGAATGATTGTCTGTTGTTCGTTGATCGGGGCATTATTAATGAATCCCTTGCGATCTGCCGGCGAGAACGATCAAGCCGTACCCTTCTTGTCGTATCAAGCCCCCGCTGCTAAACCGGCCGCCAATAATGACCTCAAGACCGGAAAAAAGCCGAGCGAAGAAAAAACCGCCGCGCAATCAGTGCCACTGGCTCAGCCAGTGCCACCTCCTCGCCGGCCGGAATCCGCCGCCTTATCCAGCCCGTCGCCCCAACTCGAACAGGTGATCCCCCGGAGCAACTCCGCCCGCGGTGAAAAGACCGTCTCAGGCCCAACCGAACCGACGAAAACAGAACATTTTATCGTTCGCCAATACGCCCACCGGCACGCCGCCGCTCAAAGCGGCGCAGGAGACGACCTTGCCGAATCGCTGTTTTGGAATCCGCTTTTGATTGCCGGCCCGGACGGCAAAGCGCCCGTGAATTTCGACCTGCCCGATTCGATCGCCGTTTTCCGCCTGCAAGCCGACGCCAATGGCGCGGCCCGTATCGGCTCGCTGCGCATGGAAATTTCCACGCAAATACCCTTGGAAAACAAAGCGAGATAAATCTTTGTTCAATTTGCAATTTGAAAACATATGCGTCATTCTGAGTTGAGAAAGATGGGAAATACTGACAAAACATTACATTTAACGAGATCCTTCGCTTCGCTCAAGATGACTTTTTTTTAATCTCTTAGCTTCCCGGCAAGCTCCGCACGCTCCCCGGAACAACCGGCCGGCGGCTTTCCGCGCTTGCCACGGCGGCAAAGCAGAGTTCCAAACTGCGGAGATTATCCCTGGCACTGTTCGAGGGTTCCCGGTTCTCCTCGATTGCGCGAAGCAACTCGCCCATGGCCCCGTGAAAACCGTCGGGAAACCAGCAGCCTTCCAAACCGGGCTCAACACGCCCGGCGGCGGTGTGCAAGGTAAGCTTTTGATGCCGCGAGTCCGGTCCAATGCTAAGAATCGTCCCCTCGGTGCCGGCGACAAACGTCCGATCCTCCTTGCCGAAGCGGGTGTCGCCGTCGAAAACCAGCGACGCCTGGCCCCCGTCGTATTCGATCATAACCTGGGCCAAAAGCGGCGGCCGGACTTCCTGAGCCGGGCTGCGCGTGACCGTGGCATACACCTCCTTTGCCCGGCGCCGGCCCATGAAACTTGTGACAATGTCGAACCAGTGGATGGCATAATCATATAGTATCAGGTGCTTGACGTTATCGAAGGGCGTGCCTTTGACCCAGCCGTGGTCCCAATGCACCGAAAGATGCGCGGCCGTGACCTGCCCCAACAATCCGGCATGGATGGCCTGCCCGATATAACTAAAATGCGGCGCCCAGCGCCCGTTCTGATTTACCGCCAGGCGGAGTCTCAGCCGATCGGCCAAATCGGCCAGGCGCTGGCCCACGTCCAGGTCCAGGACAAACGGTTTTTGGCTGAGCACGTGCTTGCCGGCCGTTAAGGCGTCTTCGATGATCGCCGCCCGTTGGGGCGGATGAGTGGCAATATCGACCACTTCGATATCGCCCCGCTTGAGCATTTCACGATAATCGCCATAGACCTCGGCATCCGGATAGAATTCGGCCTTCCGGCCGGCCGCTCGGCTTAATACCACGTCGCATAGCGCAGCCACGCGATAACCGGCGGCACGGTATGCGGTAAGATGCTCCTTGGTGATCCCCCCGCAACCGATCAGCCCAATTGCGGGCCGATATTTTTCGGGATCCCGCGGCTTGTAGGGCAACTCCGGCGCCGCAGTGTTTCCGGCACTAGGAGATTTATTAGAATGATTAGTTTTCAATTTTTTCTGCTTTTTTGGGAGAGATAAGAATGATCTTCACATCGTCCCATTGGGTAGGAATCGGCAAGAATAATACATCCCAAGATGTCGGAATGAGCATAAAGAACGATCGTCTGGGACATGAAACGTTTGGCTTCAGAGATAGATTTAGTCCGGGATTAGGAATAAGGTCTCCTGGAATCCCATCCAGCGACTTGAACGAATTAAAACCAGGTAACTGAGGATAATCTTTAAAGACCATACCATGTATCACTGGCCCTCTTGCTGCCATTGCGGATATCTGATCATAGGATTTTTCTATAGAAATGGCTTTAACTAAGATAGAAAAACCAAGCAGGAACACAATCGTCAAAAATACAGTCAACTTCCAGTGCTTTTTCATAGCCTAAATCCTTGAGAAATTATTGCGCTATTGAGCAACCGACATCCATTACAATAGAATACTCCTTTTCGGATTACTTGGCAAGACAATCATCATGCAGAGCAATCCATAAGAGCCAGCCGCAAAAGGTTTAAGGCGTGTTTGGCAATATAGATTTTTAACCAGGCCGGATGGCCGGCATAAGAAATTGGCTTAACTTTTACGCCCTTGGCATCGGCCAGCGCCAGATGAACCGGCTTGGGTTCCCGCGGATCAAAGGCGGGAAAACAGCCCACCGCCAGACCGTAATCGGCCCCAAAACATTGGCGACAGGCGGCGGCCATCCGCTCCGATACCTGTTCGCCCAATGCCTGCATGTTTGCCAATAGATTCTGATCCAATCCCAACAACCGGCCCATACTCTCACGATTCCGTACCACCAGGCCGCCTAAAAAACATTGGCTGCTATCGGGAACGTCGCCCAGCCAATCGGCGACCAGTCCGGCGGTGCCCCATTCCACAGTGGCCAGCGTCTTGTTCCTTTCCCGCAATAACCGTAGAACGGCATGCTGTAGTTCTTCGTCGCCTTCGCCAAAAACCAGCGTGCCCAGGCATTTTCGGATGGTCGCGGCCGTGGGTTCGATAAGCGCGTTGCACTCTTCTTCCGTGGGCGCTTCGGCGGTGATACGCAGGCTGATCGTAGTCTTGCTGGCGGTTATCCCGACCCTGGGCGTGCGCCCGCGCCGGATCAGATCGGGCAGCATGGCCTCGATCTGGCTTTCGCCCGCCCCAAAGCAGTTGATCTTCCGGCGGCGAATCACTGTTTGGCCGGCCGACAACGAGCCTATCTCAGAGGCCAGCGTGGCGTTCCACATTTCGATCATTTCGGCGGGCACGCCGGGCAAAGCGAAAAACCGGCAGGCGCTTTTGCCCAGCCCTGCAGCGCGACCAGCGGTCGCGGCTTTATGAGACACTTCCAAATCAATTCCCGGGGCCGTGCCGTGAGGATTGTCGATCATCCGGCTGCCGGCGGGAAACATCGCCTGGATCTCGTTTTGCCGGGGCATTTCCCGCTTTCGCCGGGCAAACAACGAGCGGATATGTTCCAGGGCCTGGGGATATAGCACCAACTCCCGGCCGGCGGCCCGGGCCAAGGCGTCGCGGGTAAGATCGTCGGCCGTGGGGCCCAGCCCGCCGCTTGATATTACAATATCGGCCCGCTCCATCGCCCTGCGAAAAACCTCCCCGCAAGCCTCCAAGTCATCTCCCACGGTGGAATGATATAATATCCGAACGCCCAACTCCTCCAACCTCCGGCTGAGCCAGGGGGAATTGGTATCGAGGTGCTCTCCGCTTACAATTTCATCGCCGACGGCGATAATTTCCGCGTGCATAAGAATCAGTCCCCTCTACCTTTGGGAGAGGCGCCCAAAGGGTACCCGGGGGTGAGGGTCTATTTTCGGACTTAATCGCGAAACCGCAAGCGGTTTCCACGTCACTCATCCTTCATCCCTCATCTCTCAGCACTTATCTCTGAGTCCTCAAGACCGGGCAATAAATTGCCCGGCCCTCACTGTCCACCGCCCACTGTCCACCGCCCACTTCATCTGCGCCTCACTCTCCGCTATTATCATTCCCCTTGCGCCGCAAAGTGAAGCTCATAAAGTGCAGCCCGCTTGCATCGTCCACCGCCATCGAGCCGCCGGGCGCAAGGTAACGCTGGATGACCTCGAACGGCGGCAGCGGACTTTTTTGCAAGCTCGAATCCAGCGACTTAAAAAACGGATTATTCTCCGCCTGCTTTTTCAACGACTCCCGGGTGCTGTCGGAGTTGAGCCTATCGTACCAGTACCTCAATCCCTCCTCGGGCCGGCTGAACCCGAGCATCACCGGCTTGGCCCCGCCACTTTGCCGCTGGATTTTGTTGGCGATCAGTTTGAACTCCAATTCCTCGCCCAAGGATTTCGTGCCCTCGGCCAGCGTGCTCAGCACTTTTTCATACAGGCTGGGCCGGTTTGTAAACACGAAATAGTCGTCCACAATGCCGAAGCAGGGAATGGGCATGGGGGGCGGCTCGGCCCCGGGCGGCATTTGCGGGGCCGGAATGTTCACGCGATAATAATCCTTGCCCGAGGAATTTTGCTTCGAAACGTTCTCGCCGATCCGCTTGGCCAGCCCGTCCAGTGCCTTGCCCACCGCCTCGGTATCTTTAAGCTTAACTGCCACCAACGTTACCCCGCTCACCTGCGAGGCCGGCTTTTCGAACCATGTGATATACGTCACCCGCCCCTCCAATGCCGGGAGGATTTGCTTTTCGACGTCAACGCCCAGGGGCGTGGAAAATCGCTGTTGCACAAACGAGGAAAATGCACCGTTTCCGGACAGGCTGTCCCACATTGGGGTCAGGGTCTTTACCGCCGTATCGAAATTCACATGCACCGTCATATACGAGGCCACGTCGGTGGGGACCCAGCGTTCGGGCGTGGACACGCCCGATTCCAAGGCGATCATCTTTATGATGCCCGACCGCGGATTTTCCAAAAGCACGTGTATATGATTCACCGAATCGTATTGGCCCACGTCGTAGAGCATGCTCCCGCCGATGGCCGAAAGCCCGTCCAATCCCAACACCGGCAACATGGCAACCGCAACGCGCAAGCCCACGTTTTGCTCGGCAATGCTTCGCATGATATTGATCGGATCGACAAACCAGACGACCTGCGGCGGCTCGTCCTTCGAACCCCGGCAGCGATTCATGATCGTGCCGTAATTCTGATTATCCGAAAGGACCCTGCCCTTTTCTCCGTTCCAAATGCCCAGGATTCTTTTCACGGCCTCCAGATTAGTGCCTGCTACAATAGTGCCGTCTTTGTCGAAATAAGCTAGAAATCCTCCATTTGGACCGGTCACGATGGTGATTTTCGTATCCTTGACGCTTTCTTCCTGCTTTGTTGCGCCGCCGTTGTTTACCGCCGCATCCACGCCGCGCTGAAGCAGTAGCCGGGCATTGGCAATCTGATCGCCCGCGTCAAATAAAAAAACATAGGCCGGCGAGGCGTCTTTTACAGCCACAACCGCAAACGTCACTTCCCCGTGTGGAAGATTCACTATCTCCTGAAGCGATAAACCAATGAAATCCTTTATCGAGGCCACCAGTTCGGACATGGAACCGTATAACTCATCGACCACCGGTTTCATTTGCGGATCCTGGCTCATCTGCCCCAGGCTGGTGTTCATAAACCGCTGGGCCAATTCCTGCGTGTCCGTGATGGAAACCAGGCCCAGCGTATCCTCGGGCAGCAATTCCGCCGACTTTGGCCGCGCGGCATAGGCCGAGGCCGCCAGGACCCCCGCCAAAACCGCCGACGCCGCAAAACCTCGCCACAATCCAACTACCGTCATGCGTGCAGTAATCATGAGAATTCCCCCGTTATTAAAAAATTGGTCCCCTCTCCCTCCGGGAAAGTGCGTTAATGTGGGAAAGTGTGTAAATGTGTCCCCTCTCCCTCCGGGAGAGGGCTAGGGTGAGGGCAAAAAGCGCCCAGTTTCTTATCCAATCTATATTCGTAATCAGAATGAATATATTGGGATATTCAAATAATAAGGATCACCGATCCCGAAAAATATTATACCCTGAGCATTATTTGCATGCCACTGGCAGGGGAAAAATGCCTTGTTTACATACTTTGGAGAGATAACAAGGTGGATTTCAATCGTAAACCGCGACCACCGGTCACAGCTTTACAATATGAATTTGCTCAAATCTTCGTCTTCCGCCAAATCGGCCAAGCGCTCGCGCACGTAGGCGGCGTTGATTTCTATGCGGCCCTGCTTCATGTCCGGGGCCTCGAAGCTTATGTCTTCCAGCAGCCGCTCCATGATGGTGTACAAGCGCCGGGCCCCGATGTTCTGCATGCTCTGATTCACCTGAAAGGCGAACGCGGCCAAGGCGTCCACCGCGTCGTCGAGAAAAACAATCTCCACGTTTTCCGTCTTCAAAAGCGCCACGTATTGCTTGGTCAACGCCCCTTTCGGCTCGCAAAGGATCCGCACGAAATCCTCCTTGGTCAGGTCCTTCAGTTCCACGCGGATGGGAAACCGCCCTTGCAGTTCGGGCATCAAGTCGCTGGGCTTGGCGCGGTGAAACGCCCCTGCCGCGATGAACAAAATATGATCCGTGCGCACGAATCCATACCGCGTTTGCACGGTCGTGCCCTCGACTATGGGCAGCAAATCGCGCTGCACGCCCTGGCGCGAGACGTCCGCCCCGTGCGTCTGCTCGCTGGCCACGATCTTGTCCAACTCGTCGATAAAGATAATGCCCAGGTTCTCGGCCAGTTCCACCGCCTTGGCATTGACCTTTTCCGTGTTGATCAAGGCATCGCACTCTTGCTCGAATAGCACGTTACGGGCCTCGGCCACGGTCATTTCCTTGCGCGATGAACTGCGGGGCAGAATCTTCTCGAACATCCCCTGCAAATCAAAATCCATCTGCTCCATGCCGATGCCGGTAAACATCATGGGCACGGCCTTGTGCTCCAGGGCCAGTTCCACACGCCGCTGCTCCATCTCGCCGGAGGCCAGCATCGCGCGGACCTTTTCCCGAGTCCGCTCGTAACGCTCGGGCGAATCGGGACTGCCGGGCGTGGAATCGAAGGCCGGCGGCTGAGGGGCCAGCAAATCCAAAAGCCGCTGCTCGACGCGCCTTCGGGCCTCGGCCTCTATTCCATGCCGCTCTTGCTCGCGAACCAGCCCGATGGCGTTTTCCACCAACTCGCGGACCATGCTCTCAACGTCGCGCCCGTAGTAACCCACCTCGGTGTACTTCGTAGCCTCGACCTTGATAAACGGCGCGCCGGTGAGCTTTGCCAGACGCCGGGCGATCTCGGTCTTGCCCACGCCCGTCGGCCCAATCATCATGATGTTCTTCGGCGCTACCTCCTGCCGCATGTCGTCGACGAGCTGTTGCCGCCGCCAGCGATTCCTGATGGCCACTGCCACCGCCCGCTTGGCCTCGTCCTGGCCTATGATGTGCCGTTCCAATTCCGCAACAATTTGCCGAGGCGTCAAATCTCGCACGATTATGTCTCCGGGTTTGTGTTTTTGGTCATCGTAGGTTATGCGTCAGCATGACAATTTAGCTTTCATGATGTCATGCTAAAGCATAAATACTCTTCTCAATGTTTTTATTCTGTTGCTGTGTCAAAATTGGCTTTAGCAGTCAACTCGATGGGATCGCTTTGTGACTTCTGGTCTTTTGACGGCACAAAAAGTATAAGAATTAGAAAAAATGATGGAACAATCAGGAAAAAACCCGCGACGGCAAGAAAAAACCAATCCCAAGAACGTACTCCTGGCTTTAACACAGAATCGGCCGGATCGTCGGGTGAATAAAAAACGGTTACGGCTTTGCCGACGGGAAAATATAATTTCAACAAAGTTCTAGCGTCGGCCAAATTTGAAGTGCTGCCTTCGTTGTGCATTCGTACCCTATGACCTGTATATTTTACCCCGTTCACTCGGTAATCGTAAGTTATGTTCGGGTAATAGCTGGGACCGAATTCGGGATCGTCTTTGTCTTCACGTACATCTGATGTTGTTATTACACCGTCAGTTTTTGGCCAATATCTAGCATTGATTCCTTTAATGAGCCATTGCACTTCATTAGATGCAATCCACGCACCCGCGAATATGAAACAAGAACATGCGATGGTACCAAGCAGCTTATTCTCTTTCATTTCCCGCCACCCCTTATCCTTCCTTCAGCTCCTCCACCATGATATTCGTATTCGTAAACACGTCGATGCCCGCGGCGATTTCAAGCGAAGTCCGCACTATTTCGGCCGCGCTAAGGTTGCTATGCGCGATCAACGCCCTGGCCGCCGCCATGGCGAAATTTCCGCCCGAGCCAATGCCGATCACGCCGTCGGCCGGCTGAAGCACATCGCCGTTGCCCGTGACCAGGAGCGTGTGCGTGGCGTCCACCACCACCATCATCGCCTCCAGGCGGCGCAGCACCCGATCGGTCCGCCATTCCTTGGCCAACTCGGTGGCCGCGCGTGGGATGTTCGAAGGATAATCCTTCAACTTGGCCTCAAACCGTTCCAGCAATGCAAAGGCGTCGGCCGTGGCCCCGGCAAAACCGGTCATCACCTTGTCGTCCATCAGCCGGCGGATCTTCACCGCGTCGGCCTTCATGATCGAATTGCCCACGGTCACCTGCCCATCCCCGCCCATGGCCACAATGCCTTTGTGCCGGACAGTTAATATGGTTGTGGAGCGTGATTGAATTTTCATTTTGTTCTCCAAAAAAAGCCCTATTCCCTTTATGAGACATTATATTTAGTCCCCTCTACCGCCGGGAGAGGGTGAGGGTTAGGGCAATTTACATCCCACCAATATGGCGTAAAAATTGACCTGATGCCAGGGAGGGCCATTAACAATGTGGTTGAACAAAGTCATATCCTGCTCAGCACAACAAGCAGTCCATGACGCTCTGGGCCACGGTTATGTTTTCAGCATGCCTGCTGGCATAAACTCATCAATAAAGGAGAAAGAATTGATTACTTGACGACATCTTTGGTCTGCCAATCTCGGCCACCATAACTCTATTGAGGTAAATCATCAGCACTTTTATACCTCTATCGAGTTGTTTTATTCGATCCTGGCGTGCATCTCACCCCAGCATATTGACATCCCTCATATTATTGGTAAACTATCTATCAATTAGATTACTTCACGTTGGAAGGTTGTAATAATTTAAGCCCTTGAAAATCAGGCTATTTCGATTTTTCGTACTTTCGAGTTTTCGTGTGTATGTAGGTTCTTCTAAGTAATCATCTGCACCTTAGCAAAGAGGCAGCGCCCAAATCCAAACGAAAACGTTCCGCTCGTAAGGACCGTTCTTCATTTGGGTGCATTCTAGCGGCCGGCGTGATCAGCCCCGGCCTGCATGCGCGTTGACAGGCAGGAATTCCTTGCCTTTTTTTCAGTTTAGGAGATTTTTGCCCATTTGTAACTTATGTAAACTCTACTAAGAATAATCACAACGGTTCCAAGGTACAAAACAATGTCGATGTCAAAATTATTACTTTGTCTAGCACCAGGCTCCACGATGTTCCGTTTAGCAAGCTATGCAGGAATCGTTCTAGCCTGTTGTATCCTGGCAACGCCAAGCTTCGCGGAACTCGTAGCCAACGGGGGATTTGAAAGCGGAAATTTCACCGGCTGGACTACGCTGCCCGCTTCCAGCGGCTCCGACTTTTATGTGGGTAGTAATTATCCACACTCTGATTTGCATGAAGTTAATTTCGGTGCGGGGTTACAGTACGACGACAGCATTATGCAGACACTGCCAACCGTAGAAGGCCAATCATACAAAATCGATTTCTGGTTGGCGCACCCCAATTATGATACTTACGCCAACTTCACGGCGAGTTGGGATGGGAACACAATTCTGTCACTTGTTAACTCCGATATCTTTTACTACACCAAGTATTCATTTACTCTTCCAGCCACCACTACATCCACGACCCTCCAGTTCTCGGGTCGTGAATCTGTCAGTTTTGTCTTCCTGGATGACGTAAGCGTGCAGCCCGTCCCCGAGCCCTCCGCTCTCGTCCTATTAAGTGCGGGCGTTTTCGGCTTTCTCGCTTATGTTTTCCGCAAGCAGAAATAGGCGGGGTGAGGATTTCAGACACCTTGTGAACGACAACCAGGGCCATCCGCAGGGGTGGCCCTTTGTTATTGGGCGAGGCGTCCGGATACTTGCCAACCGCCCTACTCATATTATCAGGTAATGAACCGGTTGGATTTTTCCCAACCTCCCGCTCCCCTTCGGGTCGCGGCTAAACTTTGATAATATATCAATATGTCTGCCACTCCCATGATGCGACAGTACCAGGAAGCCAAACGGGCCTGCCCCGATGCGCTCTTGTTGTTTCGCATGGGCGATTTTTATGAAATGTTCTTCGACGACGCAAAAACGGCCGCCCGGGTGCTCAATCTGGCCCTGACCAGCCGCGAAAAAGGCGAAAACGCCATCCCCATGGCCGGGTTCCCGCATCACCAGTTGGAAAGCTATCTTGGCAAACTCATCGCGGCCGGATTTCGGGCGGCAGTGTGCGAACAGGTCGAGGACCCCAAAAAGGCCAAGGGACTGGTCAAGCGAGAACTGATCCGCATCGTCACGCCCGGCACCGTAACCGACGACGCATTGCTGGACCCGCGCGAGAGCAATTTTCTGGCGGCCGTGGCGCCCGG
>JBEKSO010000082.1:0-11806 GCA_049516935.1 Thermoguttaceae bacterium | reverse complement strand
TTCGACGTGGTGCTTTTGGATCTCGGTCTGCCAGACAGCAACGGGCTGGAGACTTTTTTCTCGATCTACGCCCATGCCGGCGACGTGCCTATCGTCGTCCTTTCCGGCTTGAGCGACGAGCGCGCCGCCGTCAAAGCCGTGCAAGCCGGGGCCCAGGATTATTTGGTCAAGGGCCAATTGACCGATCGGCTCCTGGTGCGGTCCTTGCGCTATGCCATCGAGCGGAGCCGCCGCCATCGTGCCGAGGAGGCCATGCTCGACACTTCCGAAGAGTTCCGCGAGGCCGGAGTGATCCAACAACGCTTGTATCCGGCCCGCGCCCCGACTTTGGAAGGTTTTGAAATCGCCGGCGCGTTGTATCCGGCCAAGGCCACCGCCGGAGATTATTTCGACTACATCCCCATGCTCGACGATTGCCTGGGGCTGGTCGTGGGCGATGTCAGCAGTCACGGCATGGGCCCGGCCCTGGTCATGTCCGAAACTCGGGCCTGCCTCCGCACCCTGGCGCAAGGACATTCGGACGTGGGCGAAATCCTCACCCGGGCCAATCGGGTCCTGGCCGCCGATAGCTCCGAACTGCATTTCGTCACCCTGGCCATGGCCCGGCTCGATCCGCATAACCGCACAATGGTATATGCCAGTGCAGGGCAGCGCGGTTATTTGTTGCAGTCAGGTTTAAACGTGACGGTCCTGGATTCGACCAGCCTGCCCCTGGGCATCCGCGAAGATACCGTCGTGCCCTCCTCCCAGGTTTATAAATTGAACGCCGGCGACCTGGTCACGTTTTTCACGGACGGCGTGGTCGAGTCCGAATCGCCCGGCCTGGTGCGATTCGGTTTTTCCCGGGCCTTGGAGGCGATCCGCTCCGAGCGGCAGAAACCGGCCCAGGAGATCATCCAATCGCTGCACGACGAGATCAAGGGCTTCTGCCGCAATCAGCCCCAGCGCGACGATATTACAATCGTGGTCGTCAAAGTATTATAATTAAAAAAATCCTGGTTTCCATGCTCCGCGTGGGAACCGGAAGTATATTTCCCCGTTTCCCTTTTTCCCTCCTTACACGATTCGCTTAATGCCAGAACTTCCCGAAGTCGAAACCATGTGCCGGCGGATCGCGCCTGTGGTCGGTTGCCGGATCAGCGATTTGAAACGCCCAAACTCGCCGTTGCAATCGATCTTGATCCATCCGCGATTGTCCCAGTTTTGCAGGCGCGTGAAAGGACAAAAGATCGTTGCCGTCGATCGCATCGGCAAGCGGGTTGTTTTGCGGTTGGAAAACGACGATTCAATCGTGATCGAGCCGCGGATGACCGGCTTGGTCCTGCTTGATAACGCGCCCGATCGAAAACACCTTCGGCTGGTTTTTGAATTGACCGGCGGTTCGGCCCGGGTGCTGCTGTTTTGGGACCAGCGCGGGCTGGGCGTAGTCAGCCTGTTATCGCCCCGGCAATTCCAGGAAGCGTTGGGCCCCGAGCGGATCGGACCCGATGCCCTGCAAGTTACGCCGGAAATTTTAAAGGAGCGTCTCGGCCGCAGCCGGCGGGCGATCAAAGTGGCACTGCTCGATCAGCATTCGATATCCGGCGTAGGGAATTTATACGCCTCGGAATTATTGCACCGCGCCGGCATCCACCCGGCCAGGTCCTGCAACGAATTGAAACCTCGCCACTGGGCAGCCATCCGCTTAGCCATGCAAGAAGTCCTGAAAGAGGCCATCCGCCATCAGGGATCCACACTCCGCGACGGCACCTATCGGGCCGCCCACGATGAGCCGGGCAATTACCAGGACAAACACCGGGTATATCAACGCGCCGGCCAACCCTGCCTGCAATGCGGCGCGCCCGAGATCGTCCGCATCGTGCAGGCCCAGCGCTCCACCTTTTTCTGCCCAGTTTGCCAACGCTAAATATAAAAATTATGCAAACACTAAGCCGCCTTTGCGCATTGTATATATTATAATGCAAGAAACCGCTTGCGGTTTCGCGATGAAACTTGCCCGGATGTTTACTCCCCGCCCCGGCCGATGTCGTCAACCAGCCTATTTCCGGATAAAAACGCCGTGCATGAACCTGCTACGGAGAACCTGGCTGCGGCATGGGAGGAACTTCGGCTGGAATTATCGCATCTGGTCCGGGCGCTGGGCGTCGGCTCGGCCAACGCGGACGATATTCTCCAGGAAGTATATGTTACGGCGCGGGAAAAATGTCCCCGGGCCTTGGAATTCGAGGACTTGCGAAAATGGCTGATCCGCGTAACCGTCAACCGCTGCCGCCTCGAACACCGGCGAACAGGTCGCTGGCGCCGGGCGTTTATAGCCCTGACGCACCTGTTCGAGCGTCGCGCCCCAAACGCCACCGCCGCCGAGTCGCTCTCCCGCGACGCACAGCGGCAACAGGTTCGCCAGGCATTGCAGTCGCTCGATGCCGATACGCGGTCGCTCCTTGTGCTGCGTTATTTCGCGGATTTCGATTCGAGCGAAATCGGCCTTATTATGCAATTGCCCGATGCCACGGTCCGCGGCCGGCTTCGCCATGCGCGGCAGAAATTGGCCGACCGGCTTCGCCAAACAGGATATCGCCATGAAGAATGAGACTTGCCATAAAATCCGACTTTTACTTGTTGATTACTTTGACGGAGCGACGCCGGACGACGAGTCCCGACAGATCACCGCCCACCTGGCCCAATGCCCCGCTTGCCGCGAAGAACTCGGCCTGCTGGAACATTCCTTGGCCCTTGCCCGAGAGGTTTGGAACGAAGCGGCAACCAGTGAACCGCTTACGGTTGCACAAGCAACCGACAAACCGTTTGCGGTTTCGCGAGTCATCGGGCCGAAGCGCAGGCCCATCCGCCGGCCGCTGGCCTGGATCGGCGGGGGTGTGGCTATAAGCGCGATTGTTATTCTCTTATTATTTGGTCAAGCGGTATTCTCACTGTTCAATTTCTCCGGCGTAACGCCTGGACCAATAGAATTAGCAAAAAACGATTCCACCCAAAATGCTTCCGCCAGGCCCGGTGCGGAAATCGACGTTATGGAATACATTGCCCGCGAAGAACGCTCCGCCCGGCTGGCCGCGTCCGTGCAACTGCTGGCCGACCAGCCAGGATTGGCACAATACAAAGAAGACGCCGAACGCTACCTGAAAGAACACTACGCCGACACGGCCGCCGTCCGAATGCTTGAAAAACAACATACCACGCCCCAGTAAATAACCGTCCAAACACAATGCTAATTATAACTTGAGCAACATTTCAACCAACTAATCTAACTCTGTCGAAAACAAGGCAAAACAATCGAAAAACGCTAATCTTCGCTAATTTTCACTGATCTTTGTAATGTACTTTTATTAGCGTCGATTAGTGGGAATTAGTGTTCTTTAAAAAGGAGCCCATTCATGTACTTCAAAAAACTCTTTCCGTCGTTGTTCATGGTTTTTGCGGCAACCGTATTAGCGGCGGCCGAGCCTGAAATCAAGGCACAAACAACCGAGCCCGAAAAATCGGTTGCCGATAACCCAACCGCGGCAACGATCCCGGCCGAGTCCGCCGAACCGGTCATACCCAAACGGGAAATAAAATTCGACGCTTCCGAGGAAGAAGTGCCCTTACCATTGGAAAACGTGCAAGAAGGAATGCTCGATCAGCGCTACGTGGCTACTTTCAAATTAGTATTCCCCAAAACAGAAAAGCCTGCCGAGTCTTTACCTGGCGGTCGTACCATGAGAGCTCGGATGAATACTATGTATGAAATTGGTTCCTATAGATACCTTATGGATATTTATAATAGAGTCTCCTCAGGAGATTCCGTTTTATTAGAGCATTTTAAACAATTTGAATATCTCCGGAATTCATTCGAAAATAGACCAAAACAGATGGCTCTATTTTCCGTAGTTTCAAATGATTTTTCTGGGTTTAATGCCAGGTACGTGGCGGAATATCGGCTACCCAAAGATATCGTTGCTTCTATTAACTGGGAGAATCCCCCCTTTATCGAAATTGAAAACAATCTCAGGTCCGATACTAACGGAAACACAAAACGTCTTGAAGTTCGATTGCTTGCCCCCACCGACAAACAAGCCAAGCAATGTGTTGAAAAATGGCTGTCCATATACGACGATGGACTGTGTTATCACGCGCAAAAAGAATGCCTGGATATCAGAAAGAAGTTCGTTCAGATGCTTGCGGAAAATAGCGACAAACTCAAGAAAAACGAAATGGATCTTAGCGACGCAAAACAAGCAGTCGAAGAATACAAGGAATTTGCAGATATTACCCCCGAAGCCATTGTAACTCTAACAACCCAACGGCGAATGCTTGCGGTTGATCTGGCGGGCATTAATGCGCGGATCAAGGCCTGCCAAGAGATGCTGGCAAAAGGAAACATGCCAGACGCCCGCAAGGATCAGATCGAAACCGCCAGGGTCGCGGCCGAAATCGAACTCCGCGGCCTGGATGCCAAACGGGCAGAAATCGACCGTATCATCCAAGGCGCCCAGAGTAGGCAAAAATTCGCAACAAAAATAGATGAATTCCCAGGTCTTATTAAACGCTTGAAAAATTCAGTCGACAATACTCAAAAGGCGATCCAAGAACTAGACGAATACCAACTTGGCTACCAGCCGCTGCCGATCGAAGACGGGAAGGTCACGATTCGCAGAATCAAGTGGATAAGCCCTTCGAAATCGGAAAGTCCCAAACCAGGTTCCACATCCGCTCCGCAATAGTCGAAATCCGGCGGTATGGTTTGGAAAGTATATTATGATCTATTTTAGTATTATTATCGGCAGATGTTTCTCAAAATTTTCGAAATCGCTGTCGGTTGTGAAAATTATGAGATTTTCCAAATAAGCGGCCGAACAGATCAAGAAATCAATTGCCGATCCCTGAATGCCTTTGCTCCGGCACATATTGGAAAACTCGGCGGCTTTTACATAATGTTCCACTCGAAGCGGAGTATCATCGAATGCGGAAAGCAACCTTTCAAGTTGATTGAATTGTTTTGGATCGGGAATGCCGGAAAGAAGTTCCTGCCTGATGGGACCTATAATTTCCACTCTCCCGTCGGCGATAAAGTCTTTCAATTTCTTTGCCAATTCCGGATGGGGGTTTTTACGGCGCAAAACCGCCGACCATACGCACGTATCCACCAAGACCTTCATCGGTTCCTCGCCTTTTTATAGTCGAATTTTTGATCAAAATCGAAGGCGCCGAATGACTGCGTGATTTCCTGTTGTTGTTTGTGCGCGATGTATTCTTTAAGCGCCGCGGTCACCGCTTCTTTTTTAGTGCGGTGCCGGCCTGCTTTTTGCGCCCGAATGATTAATTTGTCGTCTAAAGCTAAATTGGTTGCCATCTCAAATCCTCCTCCACACATATTTTAACACAATTATTTGTGTAGATCAAGGAGATTTGTTTTCTCTCTGGAAATTACGCCGCGCGATTTCATAGCCTTACGAATTATTTTAAAATCTATAACCACATTGCCAATCAACTTGGATTGCCTATTTTAACCAGATTTCACGATCAAGATCACTTCGCCCTTGCAGTTCTATCGAGAGCGGATAAACTGGGCATTTAATGGAAAATCGTTCACAAATGGTCCACATGGAGGGAACTGTTATGCGAAAAATATATCGAAATTGTCAGATTTTGGCACTCGCGGTGGTCGTGGTTGGTTTGATCGACACAGCGGCCTGGTCTCAAGCCCCCCGGAGCCGATTGGGCGCAGGGCTGCGCGGCACGGATCCCACCCAGCCGCCCGATTCAACCGACGCCAATGCCAAACCTTCTGAAAGCCTGCGTTCCCGGCTGCGAGGCGCCCTGCGTTCGCAGGACAATGATAAATCCAAAACCGATCAGCAGGGCGTGGGAAAAATGCCCGAGCCCCCGGGCATGGGAAAATTCTCCGAACTGCCCGGGCTGGGAAAAATCGCTGATATTCAGGCCGCTAGTCCGGCCGCCGATATTTACAAGCAGGGCACGGATGCCCTGGATAAAGGCGACTTCGATGCGGCCATCGGCCTGTTTGACCGGGCAATCAAGGCCGATCCGAAATATGCCGCCGCTTATTGCGACCGGGGCATGGCCTATGCCGGCAAACAAGATTTCGACAAGGCCCTTGACAATTTCAATACCGCCATCCAGCTTGCGCCAAAGGGGGCCAGGATCTTTTTCAACCGGGCCTTCACCTATTTCCGTAAAAACGAGGTCGAAAAAGCGCTCGACGACTATAGCACCGCCATTCGCCTTTCGCCCAATTACGCCGACGCATACCGCGATCGCGGATTTGTCCGCCTGCAAAAGGGCGATACAAACGCCGCCCTGGCCGATCTGAACCAGGCCATCCGCCTGGCACCCAACGACGCCGCCGCTTACGCCAGCCGCGGGGCCGCACTTTCGCAGTTGGCCGACTGGGATCGGGCCATCCTCGACTTTTCCAAGGCCATAAAACTCGAACCCCAGGATCCCGAGATCTGGTGTGACCGCAGCAACGCCTATGCCATGAAAAAGGAATTCGACGCCGCTTTAACCGATGCGGAGAGGGCCGTGAAAATGTCACCCCAAGAGGCGTCCTTCCACTTCACTCTGGGATATGCCCTTTTAGGCAAGGGTGAAACCGATAAAGCCCTGGCCGAATTCAACGAGACCTTGCGCCTCGATCCGAATTATTCCCAAGCTATCCGCGAGCGCGGCCATGCCCTGCTGTACCAGGGCAGCACCGATTTGGCCCTGGCCGATCTGGAAAAGGCCATCCAACTCTCACCCGACGATCCCGAGGCCTTGTATTACCGCGGTTACGCCAGTTATTTAAAAGGCGATACTGACAAGGCGATAGCCGATTACGATCTGACGCTGAAATCCGACAGTCACTTTGCCGAGGCCCATTTTCAAAAGGCCATGATCGCCTTGGATAAAAACGACCCGGGAAAAGCCCTGCTGGAATACAAGGAAGTAATCGGCGTAAATGCCCTGCCGCCCGAAGAATATAAAAACTGGGGCCGGCCTGATGAAAAGGAAAAACGCGGCAAGGCGGTCGATGGCCTGGAAGAGACGCTGCAAAAGGCCAAGGACGAAGCTCAATCCCATTCCAAAGCGGGGATCGCCCTGCATAAAAAAGGCGAATTGGACAAGGCTCTTGCCGAGTACGATAAGGCTGTTAAGCTCTATCCGCGCTATGCGGAGGCGTATTACAACCGGGGCCTGGCTTACCGGCAAAAAGACAATCTCGAACAGGCCCTGATCGACTACACCCAGGCCATCCGGCTTGATCCCAAATATATTCCGGCGTATGCTAATCGGGGCTATGCTTTTTACAAGCTCGGCGATTTTGATCGGGCCCTAACCGACTTCGACAAGGTTCTCGATCTCGACCCGACCAACGCCGACGCGAAAAAAAGCAAAGAGGTGCTAAGTAACATGCGCGTCGGCAGCGAGTCGCCGCGCAATTGATTTATAACAACGAGGAGACAGTTATGAAAAAATCCTGGAAATGGTGGCTTTCGTTCGCCATAAGCGGAGCATTGTTGCTCGGTCCGGGTTGCAGCGAGCAGCCGAAGAAATCACCATCGGCGAGTTCCCAACCTCCGGCTAACGCTTCTTCCGCGGAGGAAAAATACTTTCCCGCGACCGACGCGAAAACACAGCCGGAAAATGCGAGCGAAACCACTTCCCCAATCACCCCTAGCACAAACGAGAGCGAGAATACAATGAGCGTCAAGCAAGAACCCTATGGTAAAATGCCGGACGGCGCGGCAGTCGACCTTTACACCCTCAACAATGCCAATGGCCTGAAGGTAAAGATCATTACTTACGGCGCTACGATCACCGACGTGGAAGTGCCCGACCGCGCCGGCAAGCTGGAAAACGTGGCCCTTTTCCGCGATTCGCTGGCAGATTACATGGACAAAAGCACGCCGTACTTCGGATCCACTATCGGCCGTTATGGCAACCGCATCGCCAAGGGCAAGTTCACGCTTGACGGCAAAGAATATACCCTCGCAAAAAACAACGGTGAAAATACACTGCACGGCGGTCTGAAGGGCTTCGACAAGGTCGTATGGAAGGCCGAGCCGGTCAAGAGCAAGGATTCGGTGGGCGTGAAGTTCACTTATATCAGCCCCGACGGCGAGGAAGGTTATCCCGGAACGCTCACCACACAAGTCACCTACAGCCTTACCGATAAGAACGAACTGAAGATGGATTATACCGCCACGACCGATAAGCCCACGGTGGTCAATCTTACCAATCACACATATTGGAACCTGTCAGGCGCGGGCTCGGGCGACATCCTCGGCGAGGAGATGATGCTGAATGCCGACAGTTTTCTGCCCGTCGATGCAGGCTTGATCCCCACCGGTGAAATCAAGCCCGTCAAAGGCACGCCCATGGACTTTACCACGCCTAAGACCATCGGCTCGCGAATCCAACAGGTCGGGGGCAACCCGGGCGGTTACGACCATTGCTATGTGTTGAATAAAAAAGAAGGCAAAAACGCATTAACGTTGGTGGCGAAAGTAGACGATCCAAAAAGCGGCAGGGTAATGGAAATCTACACCACCGAGCCGGCCGTGCAGTTCTACACCGGCAACTTCCTCGACGGCAAGATCACCGCCGGGGGAAAAACCTACCAAAAACACGCCGCTTTCTGCCTGGAAACTCAACATTATCCCGATTCGCCCAACCAACGGGCATTTCCCAGCACCGTGCTCCGTCCGGGCGAAACCTATAAACATTTCACAGTACACAAATTCAGCGTGGAATAAATAAATACTCTTGGGGCAGCAGTTAAACTGCTGCCTTAACATAGGTCCCAGCCAGGGTGTCTGGCTGCAAAGCGTGATTGTTTCCCAACTGAAAATGGCTGGATATCAAATCGCTTGGCGGCAGCCGCTCTGATATTTTTTGTGGAAATATCGAATGTCGAAAAATTCAATATTCCACATATTTGGTGGTAATAAATAACTCTGTATGACTATTTACCATTATTATGACGGATAAGCAAGCCATTTTTTTGGAGAATCATCTTCGGTTGTCGACCTGAAAAACGATCAAATACAGTGATTTAATAGAAGCGAAAAAGCGTTAATGATTAAAAAGTAAGCGGAATTTAGTTGAATTATTAGGAATTTCGTTTATACTAATTTCATGTTTAGGGTTTCTCGGCTAACGTGAACGAGAGACGCTAATATGCAAAAAATATAACACTTAAGCCATGAGGCAGCGCTTTCACGTACCATATCTCGCTGAAACGGCCATCCAAGCGTGGATGGTATGCGCTGCCGGTAATTCTTATTCGCCCCAATTCCTGTCGGCGCTGGTCTCGTGCGAGTTGCGGTCGCGAAAGCTGCCCATTAATTTTTTATTTGAAACCGGAGATACACAGTCTTTGAATTAACATTCATGAAGGAGATGTGTTATGAAGTATTCGTTAGCATTGGCTATACTTGCCGTCCTTGTGTTGTCAACCAGCGCCAACGCAAACATTACCAGTGTCGACTGTTATAATGATGGCGACGGCGCTATCATAATGAATTATTGGGATTCGGATCTTTCCGACTCAGCCAATGGCATAGTCTCAATGGACGAAGCACTGCATTGGTATCCAGCACATGCTTTAGTAGATGTCACTACCGACGAACTAGATCCGACTCTTCGAATCACCAAAGAAGTGGACAACGATACGACCTACGCATGGAGCGGCTACCTGATCAATGTTGTCAGGAACGGATATTTTACTATTCCTTCCGCTACCGAACCAATCGGCTGGAATCCGCCGGCCATCACGACTCCCACTCTCCAGGTCTCGGGGATCTACGCGGGTTTATACGAGGGATCGGTTAGTTACGCGGCCGGCGCGGGAACTCCCGTCGCCATAGGCAACACGGGCGTATTCAAGCTCACCACTTCTTTTTCCGGTAGTTCCACCTTTACCCTTGAACAAATACCCATTCCAGAACCCTCCACATTGGCTTTGCTTCTACTCGGCGGACTGGGTGGATTAGCCATATTCAAGCGTCGATAACAGGCGAATTATCGAACAATACCTCAAACGATCTTATCAAGGGCGGTCCAAGCGGGCCGCCTTTTTTATTTTCTTGGATCTCCTCAAAATGAACCATTATCGGCAATTGGGCATTTTGCGAAAGCAATAACTATAAAAAAGAGTGTTTTAATAATCTAAGATATCCGGCCGATTCGGTCGCCGGCATAGTTGTTGATCGCTGCGCTTCCTTCGCATCTTATCTAATTTTGATTAAATCTGAGCATCAACCAGCAAGCCGGCAGGCATCTCAAGTCGATATAAGCAAAATAGATAAATTCTTTAAGAGGCCCGGTAATGAAGACATCCAGAGAACTAGATTTGCTGCTTATCCGGAAACTCATGGAAAAACTTGGCGACAAAGATCCGCGGGTACGCCGTAATGCGGCCGGCGCCTTGCGCATGCAAGGCACAAAAGCGTCAGGCGCGGTGCCGGCAATTTCACGTCTATTGGATGACGAGGATCCCTGGGTCCGACGGGAGGCGGAACAGGCCATCGAGCAACTCACCCCGGTAGCCATTCGCGCGTAACGGCAGTCGAAGATGACAACGCCGATATTCGACATCCTGGGTTTTGGCGCGGTTGCGGTGGACGATCTTCTATACGTCGATGAATATCCGCCGGCGGAGAGTAAAGTCCGAGTCCGCCATCGTTTGCGCCAATGCGGCGGGCTGACCGGCACAGCACTGGTTGCAGCCGCGCGACTGGGGGCATCCTGCGCGTATGTCGGATTGTTGGGCAATGACGAGTTGTCCAAATACGTGTTGGATTGTTTCGCCCGCGAGGGGATCGATGCTATACATTGCGTGCGGCGCGCCAAAGCCCGACCGGCACACTCCACGATCATCGTGGATGAGCATCAAAAAACCAGGACCATTTTCGCGTCGCTGGCCGGAGAAATCGGGGCCGATGCCCAGTCGCCCCCGGCCGAATTAATCCGCTCCGCCCGGGTTATTCTGGTCGATCATCACGGCCTGGAAGGCGCAATTCGAGCCGCTGGCATTGCCCGAGAAAGCGGCGTGGCAGTCGTGGCCGATTTCGAACGCAAACCGGATGGCAATTTTGCCGAACTACTCTCGCTGGTCGATCACCTGGTGATCTCGGCCCGCTTTGCCGCGGAATTAACCGGAAAAAACGAACCTGAGCAGGCAACTTCAGCCTTGTGGACGGCAAAACGCCGGGCGGTAGTGGTGACTTGCGGGGCCCGGGGAAGTTGGCTCTTAGCCCAAGATTTCAAAAAGCCTCTTCATTGTCAGGCTCATCCCGTAAAGGTAATCGATACGACCGGCTGCGGCGACGTATTCCACGGGGCATATTCAGCGGCCCTGGCCCGGGGTAAATCGCCGGTCGAGTGCGTGGAATTGGCCTCGGCTGCTGCCGCGCTAAAAGCAACCAAGCGCGGCGGACAAGCCGGCTGTCCCACATTGCAGTCGGTGGAAGAATTTTTGCAACGCACAAAGTGATGTAAAATTCGCCTCCGCCACTGTTCATACATCTTGCCCGATGTAAAATTTTCCATAATAGTCCAAAGTGTAAAGTGTAGCAGGCACACTCCGTGTGCCGTCTTGGATATTGGTTGTAACGTCATACTCCTTTTGGACGGCACACGGAGTGTGCCTGCTACACTGCCTTTTCCAAGGAAACTCTCATGCAAAAAATGAAGGCCCTGGTCAAAAGCAAACCTGAATCCGGCTTGTGGCTGGAAGACGTGCCGCTGCCCGAGATCGGCATCAACGACGTGTTGATCGAGGTCCTCCGCACGGGCATTT
>JBEKSO010000081.1:0-11819 GCA_049516935.1 Thermoguttaceae bacterium | reverse complement strand
TCGACGATATATGCGGTGTGTCAGTTGTCAATATGCCTGTACTCAATATGTCGTTGTTACAGTGGCAAGCTGAACTGCCACCCCGTGATAATCATGCCCTTATGTGGGGTGTCAGAATGTTGCGGGGTGAGGTTATAGCCTGTAATGCGTTGAATGATTTTCGGGCAATTATGAAGGACAAGATGGATCGTATAGTAAAACGCGGCTGGGTTGATGATGGATTTTTTGATGATTACACGTGTGAAGAAATATGGCAAATCGCCATTGAAAGAGTCTTGGCAAATCTGCCTTACATCCTCAAAGAATTCAACCCCATAATTTACTATCTGTGCGGCGAGGATACCTATACCAAGGAAGTTTATAAGCGGGTCAAGGCGGGTGAATCCATCGACGATGTAGTGGATGAACTTGCGGCCACTGGATTACTCCGTGATTTTCTAAATAAAATAATCTGGAAAGTTGTAGATGATGTAAAAAATGATAGGACTAGTTTTATTAAACACCTCAAGCAATTCTCGCAACGTCCTAGTTGGAATTCGGAACATTTTTATGAGTCACAAAAGTTTGGCAAAAATGAGGATATAGAACTTACCAAAGCAGATTTTAAAAAGTGGTTGCTACAAGGAAAAAATGCGAAAGAGTGGAATTTACTTGTAGATGCCTTAAACGCAACTTGCCACGATAACCGGTCACGCGATTGTATTTTGTTGTTACTAGCCGGTAAGAGTATATCTGAGATCGGAACAGAAGTAGAGTTGAAATCCTCCCAAGTACACGATGTGATACGGGATATATATAAGCGTGCCAGTGAGTATGGTAGAGTGCCGTTTGCTCCCGATCCGGTTAAGGCTCCCGAGCCGGAATTTGTAAGGAAGCCAGTTAGCACCGGGCGTCAGAAGATACCTTATACTTAAAATGGGTGGATGGTGGGGATGATGCACAAGTACCCGGCCATTCTATATAAAAATTGTTTTTCAGTAGGTTGGGTTGCTAAGTGGCCCCCATCCACCCCCAAAACTCAAAATATTTCCTAACTTCTTTTATGACAACGAGTTATGGCGGGGGTGGATACAACCACACCTTTCCACCCATTGGTTGCATCTTTTGACTAAATTGCCGATAGTCCGGCGTCTTTTGATGCCTTGTTAGATAATCGCATCTGGTTGTCAGATTATAACCTAAAAACATGACCAAAAAGCTGAACTATCCTTTCCTTGACCACCTACCCAATGTCCTTTCCTATTGCCTTTATTTCCGACCGGCTTAAAAAATGCCACCAATGACTTAATGAGGTCGCGTGCTACACACCGCTCATACACGCCACTGAATAGGTCAACCTCCTTGCCCTGTATGCCATCCACAAGCCCTACAATGCTTGTGTATTCTCTACAACAGGCAATGAAGATTATCACGCCAGTCTTATCGAGTAATGCCCTGATTGCCCACGTTCCCCGATTCTCATTTCCTGGACCCGTGGGGACTCGTTTTAATCTGTCCATAACGTGGGCATGATACCACTTACGCCAACGTCTACAGCCGGATTCACGTTTCTTCGCGTGCTCCGCGTCCCAATACTTGATCTTATCAAAGTCGGGGACGTATGGAAAATTTTCTGGGAGCATGATTAAACCTCACAATCTGCTAAAAATAAAATACACACAAACTTGACTGTTCATCGAAGTGGGTGTATACTTCATATAGAAGGGAACAAACACCATGAAAAACATCATTGGTTACTATCGCGTATCAACTGTTAAACAAGAACAATCTGGTCTTGGTGAGGAAGGGCAACTTGCTGCCTTGTCTGCATATCGCAAAGAGCATGGTGGCCGTATCCTATCAATCTACCATGAGGTTGAATCAGGTAAGATTGCGGATCGACCTGAACTACTCAAGGCACTGGCCCATGCCAAGCGGTCGCAAGCCGTGCTTGTGGTTGCCAAACTCGATAGACTGTCAAGGAACGTCAATTTCATATCACAAGTAATGGATTCCGGCGTTGAGTTTGTCGCTTGTGACCAACCCTTTGCCTCACGTCTCACTCTGCATATCCTTGCTGCTATTGCTGAGCATGAAGCCAAGCAGATAAGCGAACGTACTAAGGCAGCATTACACGCATACAAGGAACGTGGGGGCGTGTTGGGTGGTGCCGATCCACGTTGCAATAACCTCACTCAGGCAAACAGACTCAAGGGCAACAAACACAGTATCAAAGTCAATGCTGAACGTGCAAGGCAAGCATACTCTGACCTACTACCTATGATGATTGAATGTAGACAATCAGGTATGACACTACAACAGATTGCCGATCAACTCAATTCATTAGGACACACCACAAGACAAGGTAAGGCATGGGGACAAGTACAAGTTGGCAGAGTTTTAGCATATTGATCCCCATAAGGTCAATCCGATGCCATGCCGACCGGGGTAGGTCAAATCGGCTGCTCGATACCGGCGATATTCCGATGCCGTGCCGCCTTGCTCTATTGACCAACGCGATTTTACAATTTAAGACGAGTGGATTATAATTTTTAACCAGAAATTTTAATGAATTTCAGCCGGTATTAAGGGCGGTTTTTCTTGTCTTTGTATCCCATTGACCCTGTTCGCTAGTGCATAACCTTGCTTACGAAAGTATTCTATAAAGGTACTTTCTAATAATAACGCACCTTCTTTAGTCAAGTTGTCGCGTATAATTTCGACGCGAAAATTAGATGAATTATTTCTTACAATTTCGCATTGTTGCAATCTATCCTCATATCGAAAAATGTGTGGTTCCCATGCCCTATCCCCTGTTCCCTCTCCCACATAAAAAGGTTCAGCATCATCATACCAGACATAAACATACTTTCCTTGAGGGTATTTATTTATATCTGCCCTGATATGATAATTAACGCGACAATCTTGTGAACAATATATTTGAACAGAAAAACGGGGATTAAATTCTTTTCCGCATTGCTTACATTGTCTAGGACTATCATCCCATTGACTTTTTAATGATTCTAGGTAGTCCTTGCGGCATGAGGAAGAACACATTATTTGATTGTGTAGTCTAGGGTTAAATTCTTTCCCACATTGTTTACATTGCTTAGGAAGATATATACCGTAACAAGCAAGCATGTTTTCAAATAAGTAATTCATAATCGACCTTTCATGCAGAGATATGCAGAGATAACCTTCCTAAAGGTGCCTATTGACAGCAAAACTCACTCAGATTAAAGTATAGAAAAGGGCCAAAATTTAGGCTTTTTTCGCTTTATTTGCGGGAGTAACTCAGTGGTAGAGTGCTAGCTTCCCAAGCTGGACGTCGCGGGTTCGAGCCCCGTCTCCCGCTCTTGATATAAACCTTGCCGAAATTTGGAGTTAAATTACCTGCCGATGTTCGGCAGTGCGGCCTATAAGTTGACGGAAACATGGAACTCATCAGCCATGTGCATCCCAAAGGAGCGCTCTGTGCCCTGCCGCCCGCGCCGGTTCCCGGCCCAAACGGACGTTCGCGCAAAAAAGGGAAGCGATTGCCGGCAATTACATAGCATTGAAACAAGCTACCAGGAGCTTGTTACGGCAGCCCGCAGAACATCCTGAATTGTCGCCGCAACCGCGTCACTTCCTTTGGCATCCACATAGCTAGAAAAGTCTGCCGCAGCTCCTGCAGGGCCCTGGTTTCGGCAAAAAGAAAACCTTCCAGAAACAGTCTTTGTTCAGTGTCTTGGGATTTCGATGCCCAATCGCGGAACAACTCTTTTGTCGTTGCATGATCGTTGAGGACACCCATAAAATCCTGAAGCAGACTCATGCGAGGGTATAGCCGCTCGCGAAAGGCCGGCTCAAAAGCAATGGCGACAATCTCCATGGTGTAGCGAAGTTTTTTTGTGCGGATACGGAGATTGTGGAGGGCTTCATCGTTCGACAAATCGGCGTCAGCGGCCTTAAAGAACTTTTTCAACACGGTTTTCAAGTATCGTTGAGCTTGTCGTTTAAATTTGAGCTTGGCTTTCCTGTGCCGCTGGGAGCCGACGCCTTCCAGCAACTTATCGATCCACTCGCAAAACTTCTCGGCCTGGAGCTCCTGGTAGACGGCCGCGACGGGTTGCTGGGCTCCTCGGCGCCGCACTCTAATCTGCTCTAAAATCTTCATCCCTGTCCCACCACCAAGGTCCGCGACGCCCTGTAAAAAAAGATTAGCAAGAATATCCCAATCGCGGGCTTCATCTGCCGCCAAGCGTATCTTGCGGAGCCTTATCCGCATATCTTGGTATGATTTTTCGGGAATCAAATTGGAAAACACGCGCAATGCCTCTGCGGCCCGCCGAGTTGCAATCCTCAATTGATGGACATATTCAACATTCTCATCACTCTTATCCGCGGCCAGAGGGAGCCATTGCCAGAGGGTTGACAATCGCGTTTTCAGGACACTTTGTGCAACTTCATAAGTCGGCTGGTTTGGTGAAAGACCTTTGCCCCATTTATCGGAGGAAGCGGCCACGGCTTTCTGCGGGTTTGAAACGACTTCTTCGGTCATAGCAGCTCATTTTTCCGACGTATATCACAGATTCATTCCGAGCATATGTCTGAAGGAAAAGGTCACATCCTTTCCAGACCCAATACGTTTAACCGATTAATTGAAGGTAAGCATAATGCTAGAGAGTAATATGGCATCCGGCAACCCTCCCCTGCAGTGGAAGTTTTGCAGTGTTAGCCGAGTGTTAGAAATATGTTATTAAGGGCTATAACAAAACATTATATTCATTTAACAATGCCCTCACCCCTGGCCCCTCTCCCACAGGGAGAGGGGAGGTTTTGTTAGAGCCTCATAAAACGACTTGCCGGCGTTTTATGAGGGAGGTTTATTAAAACAATCACGGTTTTTGGGCATTACTGAGAGCACCGCCAATACATGTATAGCCCCATGAAAGCCAGGATTATCATTGCCCAGGCGGACGGCTCGGGTACAGGTGACAACAAGTTCCCACCCGCGAGAAGACCGCCTGGAATGGCGCGTATCGTCAGTGTGGAATTGGCGGCTATGCACAAAGTGTTGACGTCGATGGAATCGGCGGTTATTTGAGTTGGGGCGGCAGCGCCAATGACAAGCTTATCGAGGGAGATGTTTGATGCGATAAGCGTTCCGCTTGTGACATTCAAAGTGTGAGGTCCGGTAATTCCGCCGGTGAGATTGAGAGTTCCGCTGCCAGTCATTGTGGCGTCATTATTGAGCACCAAGGGTGCGGAAATCGTTTGGTTCCCCGCAACGTCGATTGACGAAACCATGCCATTATTGTTTAACGTAAGGCTATATCCTGCAGTGTTTGAAATTGTGGTGCTGGTGTTGGCGGCAAAGGAAATAGATCCCACTGTTTGTTCATGGGAAATCATATTCACAACATTACTGGCGGCAGACTGATTGCCGAAACTTACGGCTAAACCCGCTTTATTCGGCACGGCGATATTGAGATTCCAATTTGCGGATACATTCCAATTAGTGGGATCAGATATAGTTCCGCCTTTCCAGTCTATGACAGAGGGAAGAGCTACCGTGTAATCGGCCACCACCGGGAGATGGTCAGTGGCGGTAGTCAGAGCGTTCAGCACCGCCGAGCGGTTGGAAAGGTCGCTTAATGCGGAGGATTGTGTGACCGAACCATGAAAAGGGATACTGCCGTTGTTGCTGAAGACGGTGTAGGTCCCGGACACAAGTTGCAAGCCGGGCTGGTTCTGCATCGGAGCGGTGATGAACTGAAAATCATCGCGATACTGTAAATTGGCGGCCGATTCGGTCATAAGACCGACAAACGCGGAAGTGTCGGTCCAGTTTCCGGCGGGATTCACCGGATCGACAGCCTGCCCCACGCCCGAGCCAATCATCGTCTTATAGGTGGATTCGCCGCTGCTTTCGATGTTGAAATCGCCGGAATAGATGATGTGGGCGTTGGGGCCTAGGGCAGAGGCATTGTTGCGAAGTTCCTGGGCCTCGTAATTTCTCCGGTTGGCGTCGCTGGAACCTGTTCCCGATTTAGCGTGGCTCACATAAAGATAGAATTGGGCCCCTGTGCCGTCTCCTACCGGTTGAAGCGTGTAACGCATGGGTGCGCGGGCGGCGCCGCTACTGCTTGCCGTACCAATGACGGCTGCGGCGACATCTTGGACGGTATGGGTATTGTAGATCAATCCGCTAGGCCCGCCGCCGGTGCCGCCGGTCGTGGGATCGATCGCCGAATCGTAAGCATACATGCCGGGACAGTTGTAGTAGCCGTTCAACTGATTAACGATGTAGGAGAGCGTGGTTGACGGCGTGGAGTACAATTCCTGAAGCGCGAGGACATCGACGGGCTGGGCATTACCGCCCAAATTTTCGGCGCCGATGGCCTCGAGAACCGTGGAAAGCCCCGTTCCCGAATCTGGAGAGCCGGTATCGGCTTTGATGTTGTAAGTCGCGATGCGGAGCGTCTGGGCTGAAGTTATTGAGGCTGCCGAGACCGTTAAAATGACTAAAGCAAAAGATAAAGACCGTTGCAGCGAGGAACTTTCAATTTTCATGGAAGTTGTCATCCCATAGTGCAGGCGGTTTGAATCTGCGGAAGCTTCTCTCAGAAATAATTTCCCACCGGGTGGAGAACAAGCAACAACTGACTTTGGCATTGCACCGGACTGGCTCGCCGTTACCTCATCGTGGTGCAATAGAGATACTGGAGAAAAAAACGGGTGAGCAAATTACAAAAGCTATTATCCGTAAAAAAGTTAAGAGAATGTGACAATAGTGTTAGAAATCGGTTATTTCCCGATTCACCCCCCGCCCGGTGAAATCAATCAGTTCCCGCCGGTTGATGGGATTTCTGATGTACGCATCCATGCCGATGGAACGCCGGATACATAGGGCAAGAAACAAAATGCACGCCCAGCGGTTGGCTTAAAGGGGCTTTCCGCCGGGCGTGTTTCGCGAGAGAGAGAGAAACAAAATCAAGGTCAGCTTATCGAAATTCTTCCCGCAAAGTGGATGTCCATCAAGCTTGGATGAAGTATATCTTTTGTCATTTATTTAAGCCGCCGCACGAAAGGCGCCAAATCCAATAGGCCGGCAATGCTGGGGAGCAAAGTCGCCAAGGTAAACCTGGACTACCCGTTTCGTTCCCATGGTTGTGAAAACGGCTGGCATTTTTGCGAACTCCAAGGTTTACGCGGCCCGGCGAGTGGAATTGCGCGAGGCTAGGCTGCGGCCCGCCCAAAATTCTTCGGCCTTGGCTTGTTCCTTAAGTTGTTTTCGTTCTTCTTCCAAGTTCACCGGGAGTTCATCGAATGATACGATATCCGATCCGTCGATGATGCCAAGTTGCGGAAGATCTTTGCTGATTCCAGGCAGATTGTATTTCATATTAAATCCTTTTTAATTTAGACTATCTGCGAGAACCCTGGTTACATGTCACAGGCTTTTAATGGTTGATATTATTATAGTTTTCTAAATTTATTTTTACCCAACAAACCGAGCGCCGCGGATAGAAGCACTATGACGACTGCCGGTTCCGGGACGGCCGTTACGGTTCCATGCAATTGAAGGGTCAATGGCGCGAGGGTTGCCGCGCCCGGCAGATTTTCGTCGGACAGGTTCAGAGTGTAGGAGGCGTTGAAATCGCCGGGCGCGGCAGTATTTATGATAGCCGCAAAATCCGCCTCCCCGCCGGCAATCAGATTCGCGAAAGGAGTTAAACTTGTTGTGAGCATGCCCGTATTCCCGGAAGGCGTTATGGAATCCAAGTCCAAAGCGGCGGTGTAACCCAGAGTTTGCAATTTATTGAATATCGCAAAATTAATGGAATGTTGCCCGCTATTTTGCTGCAGGCTGCCGAAATCGAGCATTAAGGCGGATGTTAGCGTGCCGGCGTTGAACGAAGGGGCGGCGTGATCGAGCACCGATCCCGTAACAGTAACGACATCGTCCGGATCGTTGCCGCCTTTTCCCGCTCCGCCTTGGGTCGTGATGTCTAGATTATCGACAGTGACAGTTCCGGATTTCAAGCCGGCGGTCGAGGTCGAGGCATTCAAGCCGATCGTGGTGCCTTTCGAGCCGGTCGTATCCATGTCGAAGGCGTTATATCTGCCTGATACAGTGGATGTGGCATTGCCGTTGGATGTCACCGAATAATAAGTTCCGTCCAGGCCGGATTTATTGATCGTTACCGATTGGGTTCCGAGAGACGCTCCGACAATGACTCGGCCGAGATCGACGGAATGGGTGCTGGTCGTGATCGATGTGTCGTTGGCTTGATCGACGAACACGGACCAGACGTACTCAGGGTGATCTATAAAGGCGTTTCGATTGCCTTGATAATAAGTCGGATTCAGTGTTGAGGAATAGACGGCCTGGTTGCGGCGCAGTTCGAAGGCGTCGGGCGTGTCGGTATAATTCCAATGCAGCAGGGAATTCAAATCGCCCATTTGATACGTGGCCGGCTGGCCGGAGACCAGAGACAGACTGTTGCCGTTAAAGGTGGGATATCTGGTCACGGCGTAGAACAACGCACGCGCACAGTCGCCGGAATCGGCGTCGCCGGGATAATAATAGCCGGCGGACTTATTTCCGTCTGAGCCGGAATTCGTCCATAGGCCGTAGGGCGAATTGCTCCGAGAAGAATTGACCGACGGATTGATGGGACGAATGAGAAATTCGTCGCTTCTCATGTCGATTTGGCTATTGCTCGGATCGCTCGTTCCCAGCAGCGAGACGGGCCATTGATGCTCGCGGCTCCAGGTGACGCCGGAGTCCCACGTCGCGCTGACCGACGCGCGACTGTAGATCAGCAGGATGTTTCCGGGCTGATTCGGATCGGCGTCGAGGACGGCGTCGGCGTAGCGCAGGTCGCCGTAGTTTCGGCCGACGAACCCGGTCGACATGATCGTCCTTAACTGCGATTGCAGAGCCGATCCGGTCAGGCCCGTGGCCGAGGAATAGTAATTGGTCGGCGGCTCATAATTCGCATCGTCCGCGCTGGAGATACGCGGTTCCAAGCCGCAAAAAACAATCAAGCAAGTTGTGATGAACAACTTTTTAAACAATGCAAAGCAATATCGCATAGGTGTTTCTCTCTTGCGTTAATGATCTTTATTGATGAAATGATGTGTGAATTAGCAGGGTTAACAACTTCAGTCCAAGCCCGCCCGTTTCCGGACGGCCTTGAAACCGATCAAACTTGGGAGGTCGATGGTTAATTTCTTGAAGCATAGTGATCCATTCCCCAGTGGCCGCGGATGCGGGAGAGATGTTCCGCGGCCACTGTATTTGATGAACGCGACTAATTGTCAGTGCTTCGGTTCAATGAACTTTAGCAAAACAAGTCCAAGGTCATTCCCAAAGCGAATGAGATAAAATCAAACACATTATTTCCGCCGTACAAAGGGCAACAGGCATAGGCCGCCCATGGCAAGTACTATCAAGGCGCTTGGCTCGGGCACTACGGTAACATTGCCTTCGACTGCAAGGTCGGGGGCAGTTGTATGAGAAGTCGGTTCATTGAAATACCAAGTGCCGCCGGTGCTCGTCGCACCCCAGGTCACGCAGCGGAGTGTAACCGTGGTGCCGGCCGCAACGTTCTGCAAGTCGGAAAAGCCGGAGAGATCAATGGCGGGCTCCGCGTTGCCGGCGGAAGTTGTAACACTGCCCCACGCGATCGCGCCGCCGATATCCACAAACGATCCGGAGTCCACTTGATACTGCCAAATACCCGTAAGTGGGCCCGTGGCGGAGTGGCGGATGTTGTAGGCGGGGATGTCGCTCAGTGACAGCGTATAGCCTGGTTGGGCGGTCAGCGAAAGGGTCACGAAATTATTGGCTGCAATCGCAAGGGCCTCGGTGTTAGCCGTAGTGCTAAAGTTGTTGCCGCCCCAGGCGTAAGCCGCGGCAGAGCCGGAGCCTAAGGTCCAATTGCGGGTAAGGCCGATGATCGTGGCATTCGAATCGCTTGCAAATGGGGCTAGCGGAGAAGGATGCCAGTCGGCGCCGGAAGTAGTATAGGTGCTAAAATCCCAGTCTGAAATCGTCTCCGCCCGCGCGGGAGCTGCAAGGATTATCACACAAGCCAGTCCGGTAAATGCCGCAGTCAGAATCGAGAATCTCAATCGAAGCATAACACACCTCCATAAATACGTGATTAAAGTAGTGAATCCAGGAAGAAACGATCAAAACGAACCCCGCCGTTTATGGCTGCGGGGCAAACGTCACATCGGCGTTCTCGAATTGTGCGTTCGAAAATGGCGCCGTCCAACGGTAATCCGCAGACACTGCGCACCGCTAATAAAAACAAACACAGGAAGGACTAATCGAGCAATTTTTCAGAAACGCCATGGCGGCCTATTTCGATTAGGCCGGCTGATCACTCCGTGAATATGGCCGGGAATGTAGATGCGGGGCCATGCAAGTCACGCATATTTCGCGCGACCGTTTGTAGGTCGCGAATGATCTGCTATGGATGGCGTTATCGCTGCCTCGCGGAATGGGTTAAAGATGTTTTACTTATTGTCGGTGGGGATGGTTTTCTCTGTATCTTTTCAATCGATTTCGTATCTTTAGATCTTGTTTGAATGCCACGCAAACGATCTTCACAAGACCACGAAACGGTTTGAATTCTATAGACCGCAAGTTTTCGCTTGATGAAGATACTGTTAGCATTCAATAAAATTTCGGCATCACGATTTAGCGTTTAAAAACTTACATGCCTTTATGCATATTCATGACGGGGAGGAAGTATATATCCTTCATGTCATTCGATATGCACGAACATAAAAACCCACCGAACCGAAGATGAATCAAAGAATTATATTTCAATGGTTCGGTGGGATTGTCGCTATAATTTTTTGTTATGGGGTAATATTCGTTATCGCTTAATGCGGAAATACATCCGGAATAAACCGGCCAAGCCTGCCAGGCTCAGTAAGACCAGCGTCGAAGGTTCTGGAACAGGAGTCAGACTAGCGCTACCAGCCAATGGACCTCCAGGTATTGGCAGAATCGTGACTGTGGCACCTGCGCCGACTGTGAGTGTACTCGCTGTAATACTTTGAGCGGTAAGTGCGGCGTCATGCTCAACTATAAGCGATCCGTCACTTGTAACGGCGCCGACCTGCTGATTGCCGTTGAGTACGTCAAAGAGGCCGTGGTTTACGATATTGACGCCGTGTGATCCGTCGGAAAGCGCGTCAGCGCCGCTGACATTGACTGTTGCGCCGGCCAGAATATCCAATTCCGCGCCCGGGGCGACCGACACAGTTCCGCCCTCACGTTTGATGTTAAAGCTGCCGCCGCTGGTTCCGCCGGCATTCACTTGCAGGGTTCCAATCCAATTGGTCGAATTCGTGATAACATCATTGGCGTTAAAGCCGGGGCTGTCGGCGGTTAATGTTCGAATGCCGCCGACCAATTCGACGGTGCGGGCGCCGGTGCCGCCGACAGGATCATAGGTTAGTACCTGCGAGATTCCCGCGGCTATTGTAAAATCGCCGCCGAAGCGGGCAACCACCGGGTTCAAATTCGGAATGCCTTCGCCCAAACCGGGGTCCGCGTTATAGGTCACTTCATAACCGGTGGCGGCGATCTTTCCTCCGGCGAGAATGACCGGGTTGCGGATGTAATCCGGCGTGGAATTAACCGGAAAGGCGGTATTGGTGGGGTTGGAATTATGGGCATCGACGGCGATGGCCAAAATGCCTCCGGAAACGGTTATGGCGTTAGGCAGATCGGGATCGGCATCGTTACCCCCATGCAATTGAGTGGCGGGAACTTTGAAGCCCAAGGCATTTAGCGGTTCGCCGTGAGGGCCGTTGTAGCCGGGATC
>JBEKSO010000080.1:0-11937 GCA_049516935.1 Thermoguttaceae bacterium | reverse complement strand
CAAGGCAGGCCCACGACAAATGCGCCTTTGTATTCTGGAGGCTCCTCATGGACGAATCAGGCAAATCCCGCTAATTCCGCTCCCGGATCGCCCTGGACGAATCCGTTTAATACCACTAATTCCACTCCAGGATCTACCTTGACGAATCAGTCCATCAACAACGCCCCGCGATATTCCGGCCCGGCGCCGTCCGCTTTGTCCGGGCCTTCGACAACGGGTACGCCAAGCACAGCGGGAACTTCCCCATATCCGGCGCAACCTCTGCTGCAAAATAATCCCGCCCCGGGCACTCCACCCGCCGGGTATTCTCCCCAGACGACACCCGCCCAGCCGGCCTCCATGCCCTCAACACTGCCCGGATCGACCATGCCGGGCGGAAATCGCTATACGCCTCCAGGCGGCGGTTTTAATTACCAGGGAACCAGCATTGGAACGCCGCCCCCTCAGCCGGCGTCGGCCTCGCCCAATCGCGTTGCCACGCCGTTTTTTGCCGGCGGGCCGCCGAACCGAACAACTATTCCCGTGACGGATAGCAGCCCCAGGCCTCTCGATAATACCGCAATGATAGCGGGCGTAAATAATCCGCCGATCTATAATCCGAACGTCGTCTCATACCAGAATGCTTCCAATCCTCAAGCCGCCTCTACCACAACTGGAATTGCCAGCGGAGCGAATACCTCGCCCACAGGACAAGCGCCTGTTGTCCGTACACTTCAGCCTTCAACGGGAAACCAATCTTATCCACAAGGCAACAACTATTTTTTGCCCGCATCGCGGCAATCCACTACCCCCACTCCGGCACAGCCTCAGAACAACCCCACCCAGCCGACATGGCGCGAGTCCACCTCGTCTGATACCCGGATTATTGACGACAATGTCGCGCCGGCATCAAATACTGAGGAAAAAGGTAGCCAATAAAGCGAAGCCCTTGGTCGCTACCCTATTTTTCCTTGCCCAGGATCTCCATTACCACAAGTTCCGTGGTAAACTAAAGTATCTTAAAAAAAGCCCCTTTTCTCCTAAAATGAGAAAATAAGCCCTCTCTCCGCCGAGAGATAGCCTGGGTGGGAAATAAAAACATTATCATTTATCTTGCCATTTTTCCGTGGACAACCAAACCGACGGCATAAAATCGAAAATAGCGGCGGCCTTAAGCGGGCCGAATCAATGGCGATTGTCGCGTTGGGCCTCACTATTGCCAAAGATCGCCGCCTTGGAGCCGGAATTGCAAGAGCTCAGCGAACAGCAACTTCGCAAGCGAAGTCTATCGCTGCGCTACCGCGCGAAAAGCGGCGAACCTCTCAAGCGATTGCTGGTGGAAGGCTATGCCTTGGTCCGCGAGGCCGGGCGGCGGACAATCAACATGCGGCATTTCGACGTGCAGATTCTCGGCGGCATTGCCATGTTTCATCGCTCGATAGTGGAGATGCAGACCGGCGAAGGCAAAACACTTGTGGCCACGTTGCCGATGTATCTCTACGCCCTGACCGGCAGGGGATGCCACCTGGCCACGGTCAACGATTATCTGGCCCGCCGCGACGCCGAGTGGATGGGCACCATTTACAAGACCCTGGGGCTAAGCGTGGGCGTGATAGAAACGCAAATGTCGCAGCCCCAACGGCGCTCGGCTTACGAGAGCGACATCACCTATGGTACGGCCAAGGAGTTCGGATTCGATTTTCTCCGCGACCGCCTGCTTTTGCGGCGCATCCAAGACGGTCAAACCGATTTGTTGGGCGGGATGCTGGGGCAAGGCCCCGGCGCCTCGAACGAGAAGCCGGTCCAGCGCGACGCATATTTCGCACTGGTAGACGAAGCCGACAGCATTCTCATCGACGAGGCCCGCACGCCGCTGATCATCAGCGCGTTGCCCACCGAAGAGGAGCGCCTGGCCGTGGAGTGCTATAAGTGGAGCGCTTCGGTCATCGAGGAATTTCTCGACGATGAAGATTACGATTACGACCATGAAAAACGCACTGTGGAACTGACCCGCGAAGGGCGGCAAAAGGTGCGGCTATTGCCCAAACCGCAGGCCATGGACAAGGTGGGTATGGTGACGATTTATCAGTACATCGAACGCGCCATACTGGTTGACCGCGAATATCATCTGGATCGGCAATACGTGGTGCGTGACGGGGAAATCGTGATTGTGGACGAGTTCACCGGCCGGCTGGCCGAAGGCCGGAAATGGCGCGACGGCATTCATCAAGCCGTGGAGGCCAAGCAAGGCGTGGAAGTTACCGTGGCCACCGGCCAGGCCGCCCGCATCACCATCCAGGATTTTTTCCTCCGCTACGAGAATCTGGCGGGCATGACCGGCACGGCAATGGGATCGGCGCGGGAGTTGCGAAAAATTTACCGTTGCCACGTGCTGCCGATTCCCACCAACCGTCCCTTGATCCGCCGGCGCCTTCCGGTAATGGTCTTCGGCACCACCGACGCCAAGTGGGCGGCCCTGTTGGAAGAAATAGAACAACTGCATAACCAGGGGCGCCCGATGCTTATCGGCACTCGTTCCATCGACAAATCGGAACATCTTTCCGAACTGCTTAAGGCGCGGGGAATCGAGCACCAGGTCCTTAATGCCAACCACATCGAGGCCGAGGCGGAAATCGTGGCCCATGCCGGGTTGCCCGGTAAAGTCACGGTATCCACGAACATGGCCGGGCGCGGCACCGACATCAAACTCGGCGAAGGCGTCGCCGAAATGGGCGGGCTGCACGTTATCTGCACCGAAATGCACGACGCCGGCCGCATCGACCGCCAATTATTCGGCCGTTGCGGGCGGCAAGGCGATCCCGGCACTTATCGCCAATACCTGGCCCTGGACGACGATCTGATTCTAACGGGCCTGGGACCTGAGAAAGCAAAAAAAATGGAAGCCCTGGGCAAGCGTTCGCCCGGTCCCTTCGACTCCCTGCACAAACTTTTCCGCAAGTCTCAAAAGAAAGTCGAACGCCGCCACTTCCGCCAACGCAAGTCCCTGATGTATTACGAAAAAGAACGCAAAAAGATGCAACAGCAAATGGGACAAGACACCTATCTCGATACGCCGAGTTCGTAATGATCGTATCTTATTTGGCCCCCGGTGATTACACTGGGGTTTGTTTTTTGGCCGTTATCAAGTTTCAGAAAAGAATGTCGCATGAAAAGTCAGAGCCGGGGCGTGTCGCCCCGGTAATTCCGGGCCGACACGGCCCGGCTCTTAGGGTAAAACGTTACATCTATTACCCGAGACTCAATAGCCCGCGCCAGGATAAAAGATACGGTGGGCGGCAATTTGACATAGGGCAAAACCTGACGTAGGTTTTAGATGCCACCCAAGCGTTCAACCTTGCCCTACAGTCGACCGATCGACAGGCGTTCGCAGATGGCAAAACTTATCCGGAACGCGGCGGCGCAATAACACATGTCTGCGGGACAATTTCCCGCGGGCTATGACTGCTCTTTGCTCTTGTGTCTTGATTCTTAATTTTGATCGGGGCATTTTTTAAGGAGCGAGACCATGTTCGGCCGACTTCTCCGGCGTCTGGGTTTTTCTTCCCGCAAGTCACCAAAATCTCACAAGCGCGTGCTTCGCGGCGAACAGCTCGAACAGCGCGCACTGTTGAGCGGGAATGGTTTTTCGTCTCTGGTAATATCGGACGCTTCACTGGGCTCTGCCGCGATTTGCGGGAGTTTAAAGGCGGTCAATGCCTCACCGACCGTGGCGCGGCAAATCATCGTCAACGGCAATGCGCCCGTTACCGGCAAGTCCGCCTCGCTCTCGGTCTTGGGAAGCGACGATGCAGGCGAATCCAAGCTCGTTTACAATTGGTCGGTCACTGGTTCACCCGCCGGCGGTAAGGCGACCTTCAGCGTTAATGGAAAAAATGGCGCTAAAAATTCGATCGTTACGTTCACCAAGGCCGGCACTTACAACCTGGCCGTGAAGATAGTCGATGGCGGCGGCCTATCCGTGACCGCGGTCAAGAGCGTCGTGGTGACGCCCACGCTCATAAGCATTAAGAACCTATCGACTGCCCCGTTTTCTGTTTCCGGAACAAAACTGCAACTGCCTGTTCCCACGTTTATTGATCAATTCGGCAATGCATTGCCCGGGCCGATCACCCTGACGTGGTCGACGTCGTCTGGTCCCTCAGGGGCCCCGGCGCCGAGCTTCACGAGCATAAGCGGCGCAAGCACGGCCACCTTCGGGATGGCCGGTTACTATATTCTAACCGCCCGCCTTGTCCAATATCCCAGTGTTTCGTTTGCCATTCAGGCGGTTGTGAATCAGACGTTGACGAGCATTGCCGTTTCGCCTAATACGGCTACCATTTTCCAGGGAGGCTCTCAGCAGTTTATCCCCCAGGCCTTGGACCAGTTCCAACGGCTTATGTCGAATTTGCAGAAGTGCACCTGGAGCGCCAGCGGCGGCACGATCAACGCTTCCGGGCTGTTCACCGCACCGAGCAATGTCGGCGTTTGCACGGTGACGGCCAAGAGCGGCTCGGCGTCGGGCACGGCAAAAGTCACCGTCCAGGCGAATTCCGGAGGTTTGCAAAATGCGGCCCTGGCAAATCTCGTCACCAGCCTTGACGCAGACGGCTCGATCAGCCGGCTTGACATGATTCAGCTTCTTCGCAGCGTGGGCGGCGACGGCGTGGTCGATACCAGCGAATTCGGCGACTTGAAGAAAATCCTCAACCAGGCAGGCACGCTGAACATCCCCGGCTACGTGCAAGTACTGGCCGGCGACGTGATCAACGGCAACGCGGCCAACGCCACCTATCAAGGCGTTTCACTTGGCAACATGGCGGTCGGCAGCTCCGCCGCCCAACTCAACAAGCTAGTCGATAAGTGGTTCCTTGGCGCAGACCATCCCGCGCTCTGCAATACCTCGCTGGTGTACAAATCGGTCGCCGGTTCGCTGTTCCCGCATACTCCTTCGCATACCGATGAATATCAAGGCTCACTGGGCGACTGCTACTTCATTTCCGCCCTGGGCACCCTTGCCGACAGCAATCCGGCGGCGATACAGAACATGTTTATCGACAACAATGATGGCACCTACACCGTCCGCTTTTACACCGGCACTTACGGAACAATCTACAACTACAGCGACGGCAGCATCAGCGCCGGTTTCAATAACAACATCGGAACCGCCGACTATGTGACAGTAGATCGCATGTTGCCTACGAGCACGTCAGGCATTCTAGTCTACGCCGATTACGGTGCAAATTATAGCAACACCGCCAACTCCCTGTGGATTCCCTTGGCCGAAAAGGCTTATGCCCAATGGAACCAGACCGGCAAGGAAGGCCGCGACGGCCTGAATGCTTTCGCTTCAATCCAGGGCGGATGGATGGCCACGGTCGACGCCCAGGTGCTCGGCCATAACGCCACCGACTATATAATGACCAATACGAAAGAACAAGTGGCCATAAACGCACTTGCTGCCAAAAAGGCGGTGACGATGGGAACGCTCCAATGGTCGGGCACTAATTTGGGCCTTTACGCGTCTCATGCCTATGCGATCGTCGGCTATAACGCGTCTACCGACAAGTTCACCCTGTACAATCCTTGGGGATCGGATCAGCCCGGCCCGCTCACCTGGAGCCAACTCCAGGCCACTTGCAGCCAAATGGCGGTGGCCGACACCTCAGGTTCGAACCCGATTATCGGCGCGGGGGTAAAGTCGGGATCGGTCAATACATCATTTTCGGATCAATTATCCGTCAATGTCCCCGGCATCTCGCATAGCGAATCCGCCGCCGCGACTTACTCGCAACCCGCTCTCCCATCGGCGGCCGCCCGCCGAGGCAATTTCTCCCCCGGGACCAGTGCGACGCGTGTGCTTTTCGAGACCCTGGGAAGCAGTTGGGTGGAGCATTCCCGCGAGACTAGCCTTGTCAGACCGATGCACGGTATTCTTCCCGCCCTATTAGTCGATGCGACGTTCGCTACCGATGATCTGCCAATAGCCTTATCCTGTATTGCTTAAACGCGGGCGAATAAACGCATAAAGAATTAACAACGGTATAACCAGCAGGAACAATCGCGGCCATTTGGCCAGAACTAAAATCAATACGGGCAATGCGATCCAAAGCCAGCGGGGAATGTTGCGTAAATCGGGATACGCCAGCCAAAGCACGGCCAGACATCCCCCGATCCGCCAGCACGCCGCTTGCAATTGCACCAATGTCCCTTGATCCCCCGGCGGCCAAATCCAAAGCGCCAACCCGCCCACAAGCAACGCCGCGGCCATGATTCCAATTATGTGTCTACGCATGAGAAGGATGAGGAATGAAGGATGAGTTAATCTAATAGAACTGTATGCGGATTTGCAATAAAACCACATGCCACCTACCGTGAATCATCTTGAAATTTCATAAACAGTCACACACAGTAATACTTTCATAATAAACTCCGAACAGCAGTTCAGAGCCGGGCCGTGTCGGCCCGGAATTACCGGGGCGACACGCCCCGGCTCTGACTTTTCATGCGACATTCTTTTTCTGAGACTCAATAAACAAGAAAGACGATATATTCATTCTGACACCAAATATAAGTCCACCGGCCGCCTTCCCATACATCCTTTCTTAAATCCTGTCCAGCATGTCGATCCATCGGGCGAGTTCGGCCAACTCCTCCGAATTGAGATAACGAGGTTCATCGCCCAGTTTTTTTTCGATGAGGGGTATATTTTTTTCACGCAGCATAGCCGAAACCTTTTTAAGCGATCGTGCGGCAGGCGATTTTCCGCTCACGGCCAAATAAACCTCAAATCGATATTGGGGATCGCTTTCCGGGGGCAGTACGGATAACGGGGCGTCGACCACGGCCATGGCCCTAATAATGTCACGCTTACGAAATGAAATAAACGAGGCCAACGTGCCGCCGGTTTCATAACCGTGCACCACGATGCGGAGCGGATCGACGTTGTATTTGCCCTCGATTTGGGCGATGAGACGATTGACCAGATCGACGTCGCGGGGCGTCCATTTTTTGGAATCGGCCGATTTCGGAGCGGCCAAAATCAAATCGTAACGGTCGCAGAGCGGTTTCCAGGAAGCGACGGCCTTTTCCCAATCCAAACCTCCGTCTCCATGCAACCAGACAACCAGGCCATAAGGCACGTTCGGATCGTAGTTCTCGGGCACGTATGCGAAGGCATCGTTGGGAAACTCGGCGATTTTCAATTTGACCTTGCCGGTTTCCAGCCCTTTCGCCTCGCCCGGCGTTTGTTTTTCACAAGCCGAAGGAAGCTCCGCGGGCGGCGGCGATCCGCTCAAACTCCCAAGCGAAAACTTGCGATGCTCTTTTTTACCTTCGTGCAGAACTTCCAAATCGACCGGCTGATCGGGTTGATATTCGAGCAGGGCCTCGATAAGCTCCTCGCGTTTATTGACCGTTTTGCCGTCGATGGAAAGGACGTCGTCGCCGGCGATTATCCCGGCTTTGGCGGCGGGAGTATCGGGAAAGACATAACGAATCTTTACGCCCGCTTCGCCCCCTCCGCGCATCGGCAGCACTCCCAAAAAAGGCCGCTGATATGCGGGGATTTTATCGACCAGGGTCAATTCGCGCTGGAGCCGCTCCTTGCCGCGCAGCACGGCCAGCGCGATTTTATCGCCGGCGTATCGGCGGTAGATTTCTTCGCGGAATTCGGCCGATCGGCTGATTATGCGCCCCTCGACTTCGACGATCCGGTCGCCGGGTTTCAGTCCGGCCTCGGCGGCGGGCGATTTCACATGGCAAACGCCGATCACCGGCTCCGAGATGTAAACGTTTTGCGACTGCATGCTCACGCCCACAAAACCCTGGCGGAGCTCCTCGCCCTTTTTCAAGCGGGGAAGGATTTTTTGAATGTGATCGGCGGGAATCGCAAAACCGATGCCCGAGTCGTACCACTCGTACCCTGCGACTTCATCGGCCGATTCCGGCGAAAGCGGCGCGAGCAGGCCCATCACCCGGCCGCGGATATCGACCAGCGGCCCGCCGTAATTGTTGGGCGAAACCGAGGCGTCGGTCTGAATAGCCTTTCCCCAAATGCGGTCTTTCGCGCTGAGAATCCCCACAGAGACGTTGGGGCGGTCGCCCTCGAATGTCCGCCCCAGGGCAATGGTCCACTGGCCCACGCGCATTTCCGAGGAAGGCGCTATTTCGCACACCGGCAGCGGTTTATCAACGTCGATCTTCAAAAGCACGATCATCCGCACGTGGTCCGTGGCCACTAGTTTGGCCGGCTTGCGCGTGCCATCGGCCAGGCGAACGAGAATCGAAGCCGGTTTGTTGCTGAAAGCAAACGCGCTGGAAACGATGTATCCTTCCGGATCGATCACGAATCCCGTGGTCGGACCGGCTCCGAATTGCACGTCTCCCACCTCTTCCAATCCGCCGATCGTTTCAATGCGGACCACCGAGGGGGCGACGCGATCGACAGCGTCGTTTATGGCTTTTTGCTGCAGCGAATCTAAATCACCAGCTCCTGAGGCCAGGCTGATCATCATCGCGGAGACCAATGACATCAAAAACGCAGTTGCACAGACTTTGGATGTATTTACACTAACCTTAGCGCGACGTAAAACCGCAACCAAACCCCCGGTGTATTCACCGGGGGCTAAATAATTCAATTTGCAATTTGCAATTTGCAATATACAATTTGCAATTATTTTTTGTTCAGTCATGGCGTATCTTTCTTTGCCGCCGCTTCGGACAAGGTAAATTCCATCAAATCGCGGCCGCGGAGCACCGTGATCTTTACCGAATCAAAAGCATCCACGCTTTCAAGATTAACCCGCAAGAGTTTGCAGGATTGGACCAATTGGTCGCCTAAAAGAACTACAAGGTCGTCGCTCTGGAGGCCGGCCTTTTCGGCAGGCGACCCTGCGCGGACCAGTTCCACGTAAGGCGGAGTTCGTTCCAGCACGTCGGGCACAAGCACGATGCCCAGGGCCTCCAAAGTAAGCGGATGCGCCGGCTTAGGGTTGGGATCGGATTCCGGTTGGGCAATGAATTTTCCCCCGCGAATAGCCTGGACCGATGGGCGAAGCTCCTCAACGGGAACAGCGTAGTTAAGCCAGGTGTTGTTCATGGAGTTTCTCAGTTCTTTGCCCAGCATGGCCAGGAGTTCGCCTTTGCGGTTGACCAATGCTCCGCCCGCGCTGCCCGGATTGTTCGTCTTCGCGTCGAGCACGTATATCGGTCCGCGATAAGGCGTTTCATAAGCCCCGCGCCGGGCTTCCAAATTGGTAATCGCCGAAACAATACCGTGCTGCACGCTTGCCGGTTCGTCGCCCTGTGCCACGTTGAAAAGATTGCTCAGCGCCAGCACATTGTCGCCCTCCCCGGCCTTGGCGGCCCGATCAAGGTCGAAATAAGGCAGATCCTCGGCATCGATCTTCAGCACGGCCGCATCCAAACGCGGATCAGCGCCCAGGAGTTTGGCCTCGAATTTCCGGCCGTCGGCCAGATAGGCGGTGATGTAATCGGTATCCAGTACGTGGCTATAAGCTGTAAGAATATGCCCCTGGGGCGAGATCAGCATGCCGCTTTGATAAGATTCCAGGCCGCGGTATCCGCCGGCCCCGTAAATCTTCACCATCTTTGCCTGGATCCGATCGAGCGTGCCGGCAGTCTCCGATGGCCTTTCACTCGCGGCGATAGCAATCGAACCGCATAATATAAACATAAAAATAAAACAAACTATTAAAACGCAAATATTCACTCTATTCATTTGCGATCGGCGAGACGCCACATAGCGCACGGCGAAATCGCTGCGGCTAAACGGCGAAGGCTCAAGCAACATTCTATGTGATAATAGTTGACTCATTTGATGATATGTAAATTCAAAACCTTTATTTATCGGCGGTTTTCTCAAAGTGGAATTCGTTGATCGTAAATATCGCGAATACTTCATCCGCATAGCGCACTTCCATGCGTCCGGGCAGCGTGCGTCCCTCGACTTCGTGATAATGTGAGAAATAGACTTCGCACGGATCGGCGTCTTCTTCGAGAAACATTTCCATGGCCAGCAGATTTCCCCCGGCCGGGTCGAAATAAAAGCGGCAGTCCATGCCTTTATGCGTGCCGGCGATTACGTCGGCCAGGCCTTCCTGCCCGGCCAGCGGCGCCGCGCCCGAATAATACACTTCGCCGAAACGGGCGAAACCTTCCACGGCCAGCCGGCGCCAAAGATACAGAGCAGGCAAGAGTCCGCCGCTGTGGGGCGGATTCAGCGCCGAGCCCAAATCACCGTTTACCGTCCATTCCGCTTGAAGCGACGGCCCCTTAAGCACGGCCTGGTTGTCGGTAAGTTCAAAGTTGAATGTCCCGCCGTTTGGCAAACTGCCCGATATCAACCACGGCCCGCGCCGATCGGCAAGCGGGCATTTGCCGTTCCAAGCCTTCCAGATCCGCTCTTGATTCAGGTTGTTGAAGTAATAGTTGGCGTATCCCCGTTTTTGTTGAAAATATTTTTTCACGATCTCGGGGATCTCCGCCGCGGACGGCGGCGCGGCGGCCGGACGGCGACCGCCGGGAATGGTTTTTTTCTGGCTGTCGGGTTTTTCGGGATTGGGCGTTTTGGATTTGGGTAGCTCGTCGGGCGGAGGCAGCGGCAGGGGCTCCTCGGGCCGATGCGATGCGGTGGCCTCCAACAATTCCGCCTGGTTATGCAAACCCGGCAATCGCACGAGAATATCATAACGCTTGCCCTCGCGGCGATAACTCAAAGGCACGCGCCAGCCCTTGGGCAGAATCCCCAATATATTTTTGAACCCGTTGGCGGTAGAGACTGGTCGGCCGGCAAAGCCGACGATTTCGTCGTTGTCGCGCAAACCGCGGCGAAAGGCGTCCGATTGTTCCAGAATTTCGGCCACCACCGCCCGGCCTTCCTCGTCGGTGGTCACCCGGGCGCCAAGCGTGGCATGATCTACAATCCGGCCGCTTTTTAAATCACCGAGAAAATTTTTGATTTGGTTGATCGAGACGGCATAACCCACGCCGACGCTGACCCGGCCGCGTTTATCGAACGAGCATCGGCCGTTGATGCCGATCAACCGGCCCGCCGCGTCGAAAAGCGGCCCGCCCGAATTGCCCGGATTGATCGAGGCATCGGTTTGCAGGCAGTCGGTGTATTCCAACAGGGTGCCGGTTGGGAATTGGTAGCGATGCACGCCCGAAATAATGCCGAATGTAACCGTGGGTTGCAAATTGGTGGAAAGCAAGAATGGATTGCCCATGGCCAAGACTTCGTCGCCGGCGCGGACTAGATCGCTGTCGGCCATTTCGGCGCAGGGGAAGTCGTCGCGGCCGAGGAGTTTTATCAAAGCCAGGTCACCCGTGGGATCCAGTCCGACCAGCACGGCGTCGTACACCCGGCCGTCGGCCATGCCGCATTTCATGGCCGCGCCGCAGGGCTGCGCCACGTGGAAATTCGTGATCGCGTAGCCGTCGGCCGATATCACCGCGCCCGAGCCGCCGCCCCGGCCCTGCGCTTCGAAAATAGACAGCACCGCAGGCTTGGCCTCCTCGATTATGGCGATCCGCCCGGCCTCGGCATCGAGCACGGCCTGATCCGGTTCGGCGCCCGGCGCAAAACACGTTCCCAGGGCGCTTACCGCAATCATCGTGCAAAGAAATATCCGGAGACAAGGTATTCGCATACTTCGAACGCGGAGATATTTAATCGACAGTCGTTTCATTTTATGATTCTCGCGTTACCGAGATCGAGGTGATCGCCGAAGCCTGCATGGTTGCCGAAATCGACCAGGATACTCAACTTCCGCACGCCGGACAGGTCGAGGTCTATCGACTTGGGCGCATCGGTTCCGGCGACGGGCAGATCCAAGAGCACATTGTTGTCGCCGCGGATCACCAAACGCACGTTTCCCTGCGGCCGCACCGAGTCGTCGATGCCGGCTACGGCCTTAAGCCGGGTGAACGAGCCCG
>JBEKSO010000079.1:0-11951 GCA_049516935.1 Thermoguttaceae bacterium | reverse complement strand
GGCTGATCTTCCATGGATTTCTCCTCGATCGCCGCTAGGAATCCCTTCATCCAGCGGCATCAGCGGAAATGCCCAGGAACATCCGTGTTCCAACGTATGTACGCCATCCAGGTTCGTTCCGTGCGGCTGCGTTTTAGCGTTGCCCGCAGGACGAATTCTTTATTCGTCCCGACGGAATGCAATTCCGTCCCGCGCTTTTACTCGGCCAATTCCACTTCAATCGAATTGGTCACTTCAATCCCTTTGCAGACCGAACGGACGACCTCCTGTGCTAATTGCTTGTGGTAGAAGCTGGTAACGTTGCCGGATATAAATAGCGTGCCATCACGTTGCTCGACCTGTAATTCATGTAATTCGAAGAACGGACTGTTGGCCAATGCCGCCTGGGCCCGGGCATGCAATTCGTTAGTCAATGTTGCAGTCATTCAACTTGAGCTCCTTCTCGGATTCCACCCGCGCTTTCGCGAGAGCTTGCTCCGCCGCTGGTTCGGCCGGCTCTCGTACAAAACAGTCAGATTAAGAAGGCGTCCTTATCCGACTGATATACAAAACCGGTCACCCGCGGCGAAAAATCTAGTCACATGGAGCTTGACAATCTAATCCAGAGTCAAAGTTGCGATTTCCCCACGACTGTTAATTTAGCTCTAAAAATCAATTAAAGTCAACCCCACAATAAGCAGATTCTTTTTACCCGCAATAAACCCAAGTGGGGGCCTTTTCATCGTCTGCATATCCATAAATGCTAGCACTTTTTTCATCGAAATCCCGGCCTAAAGTTTCATGTATCGGTGGCATAACGTGATTGGGGGCCCTTGATATCGGCGAAAAAGAAAGAACCTTTGGGGTACTGGTAATTGGGATAAATTAGAGAGATATTGCAGGCTCGTCACTAATAATTCCGATTTTTTGCGAGCTCAGAAGTCGGGCAAATTAGTATGTGAAAGTCGGTCCGAATGGACACTTATGAAACGGGAAAAAATCGGAAACCGCCAAGAAACGGCGGAAAATCGGGGGCTTTTTCGCAGCCTCGATTCATAATACCCCATTGTCTCCCAAGCGTTTTATCAGCATTTTCAATCAGAATAAGATACACCAGCCCGAAGCGCAAGCGAGGGAAGATTATCTGCCATCCCTCGCTTGCGCTTCGGGCTAGTGTAAATCCATGAATAATCCGGGCTAGCGGCCCAGTATTTTCCGGGATCTTAGATATGCAAGCACTTCCTCGGCCAATACCTCGGCCGGTTTGGCGCCCGCGTCCAGGTCAAGCTCGGGTTTAAGTGGGGGTTCATAAGGATCGTCTATGCCCGTAAATCCCTTGACCTCTCCCAGCCGGGCCTTTTTGTAGAGTCCTTTAGGATCCCGGGCTTCGCAGACCTCCAGGGGGGCATCGACAAAGATTTCGATAAAATCGCCCTCCGGGAGCGATGCGCGGACCCGGTCGCGATCCACTCGATAGGGACTGATAAAGGCCGTGATGGCAATTATGCCTGCATCGCTAAAAAGTTTGGCCACGGCGCCGATGCGGCGGATATTTTCCTCCCTATCCTGGGCCGAAAACCCCAGGCCGAACCGCTTGGCAAACTCTTCCCCATGCCGCTCCTTGAGCATCCCGGGACCGGCGTTCAGGCCGTGTCGGATGTTGTCGCCGTCGAGCACAAAACTATGCAAACCAAAACTGTGGAGTTTGTGGTCGATCAGATTGGCCACGGTGCTCTTGCCGCAGGCGCTCAGACCCGTAAACCAAATCACGCATCCCCTGTGGCGGTTGAGTTTTTCTCGCTCTTCGCGGGTTACGGCATGATCGTGCCAATGCACCTGAACTTGATGGTCGGTAGTCATAAAAGATCCTTCACTTGGTTTGAATTATCGAGTGCTTTAATTACATTTGCTGCGATCTGCTCCCATATGCCCCAAATGCGGTAATGGCACCATTCTGCCGACGGGTGCCGTTTTTTTTGGGGGGTACTAACCCGAAATGATTTGGAATTAAAACCTTAATTTTAAGACCCAATCCCCAATCCCCAATCTCAATCCTTTATCCTAGTCTCAAATCCCTAGTCCCTAATCTCTAATCCTGAACCCTAATAGTTAAACCCGCGCATGATACGTTGACGTTGACCTTTCCGCAATAGTCATCAATCCTCATTAAAATCATCAATAAGTGTCACTTTTCCTGCCGGGATGGGGTCGCGTCAATAATCTGATTTAGATATAATATTAATGCTCCGTATAAAAAATTGATGTAGCTTAGACAAAATGGGTTTGTATGAGTCAAATCGAAACGCTTGTTACACGTCCGCCGCTAGCCCCAAGTCCTATTGGGCATTCGGCTGAAAATCTGTATGAAAAATGTACCGCTTTGGCGCGGAATTTGTGGTGGAGTTGGCATTCCGAGGTAATCAACCTATTCCGCGACTTAGACCCCATCCGTTGGCGGCAACTCGATCATAACCCAATTGCCTTGCTATCGGAATTTACCCCCGAACGCCTGGAAATGCGGGCGGCCGAACTGGTGCTTTATAGCCGCATCAATCAGGCCTACCGCCGCTTGAAAGAATATATTTCCGTAACTCCGCGCTGGGGTAGAACTCACGGCGGCGTGCTGGGATCCAAGCCGGTGGCCTATTTTTCCCTGGAGTTCGGCGTCCACGAGTCGGTGCCGGTTTATTCCGGCGGCTTGGGCGTGCTTTCCGGCGACCATATTAAAAGCGCCAGCGGATTGGGCGTGCCGCTTGTGGCCATCGGATTGTTTTACGATCAAGGCTATTTCAAACAGCATCTCGACCTCAACGGCTGGCAGCACGAAGAATACATCGATACAAAGGTCGAGAATTTGCCCATGGAGCCCGCCATGGGCACCGACGGCAAGCCGATCACCATCCGCATCGACACCCGCACCGGCCGCCTGCTTTCCAAGGTATGGCTGATGCGCGTGGGCCGGGTGAATTTGTACCTTATAGACTGCGACGTGCCCAGTAACTCGCCGGAAGACCGCGAACTTACCGCCCGGCTCTACGGCGGCGACAATCGCACCCGCGTCCGCCAGGAAATGGTGGCCGGGGTTGGAGGCGTCCGGGCACTTAGGGCCTTAGGGATAAGCCCCGGCGTGTATCATCTTAACGAAGGCCATAGCGCCTTCGCCACGCTGGAAGCCATCCGCGAACGCATGAAAGACGACGGCATGAGTTTCGATTCAGCCTTGCGCGACGTGGCCCAGCATACGGTATTCACCACCCATACGCCGGTACCCGCAGGTCACGACCGCTTCGATAAGAATCTGATCGAGGAGCATCTTGGGCCCCTGCGCGACGAATTGGGCATCTCCCTCGACCAACTCATGGGGTTGGGGCGCGTGGAACCGCAGAACGACCACGAATCGTTCTGCATGACCGTGCTGGGCTTGAAACTCTCACGGCGCGCAAATGCCGTGAGCAACCTGCACGGGCACATTACCCGGCGGATGTGGGCCCATCTCTGGCCTTGGCGCGTGGAAGAGGAAATACCCATCGGGCACATCACCAACGGCGTACACATCCAAAGTTGGCTCGCCGGCGGGATGCAACAATTGTACGACCGCTATTTCCCGGCAACCTGGATGGAACGCATGGGCGAGCCCGAAGTTTGGCAAATGATCAACGACGTCGATCCCGGCGAGCTTTGGGAAACGCACTACGCCTTGAAGAATCTGCTCCTGGCCTTTGTCCGGCGGCGCGTAAGTCGGCAGTGCCGGCGCCGCGGCGAAAGCGACGAAGCAGTTGAAGCCGCCCGGAATATACTCGATCCCAACATCCTGACCTTCGGATTCGCCCGGCGATTCGCCACGTACAAGCGGGCGGCCTTGATCATGACCGACATGGATTGGCTGGCCAAGATCGTCAACGATCCGGACCGGCCCATCCAAATCATCTTTTCCGGCAAGGCCCATCCCGCCGACGAACCCGGCAAACAACTCATCCAGCGGATAGCCAACCTCCGCCACGACCCGCGCTTTGCCGGGCGCATCGCCTTTGTCGAAGATTACGACATCAACGTCTGCCGGCACTTGATCCAGGGCGTCGACGTGTGGCTGAACAATCCCCGCCGGCCTTTGGAAGCCTCCGGAACCAGCGGGCAAAAAGCCGTGCTCAACGGGGCCTTGAATCTATCCGTACTGGATGGCTGGTGGGCCGAAGCCTACGACGGCTCAAACGGTTTCGCCATCGGAAAGGGCACGCAACACGCCGACGACCAGATTACCGACTCCCGCGATTACGCCGATCTGCAACGCGTGCTCACAAAAGAAGTCATTCCCCTGTATTACGAGCGCGACGTGGACGGCCTGCCCCGGGCGTGGATCAAACGAATGATGAACTCCATCAGCTCCCTGGCCTGGCGATTCAGCGCCGACCGCATGGTGGCCGACTACGTCCGCTTTACCTACCTGCACGCCGCCGGCGGCCTGAGCTGCGATATGAATGTGAAGTAATATAAAACCGCTTGCGGTTTCGCACTGCCCACCGCCCACTGTCCACTGCCCACTTTTATCCCCGCCCACATGAAAATCTTCGTGCTCCTCGGCCATCAACGTCAGGGAAGCTTCTGCCATGCCATTGCTGCCGTCGCGATGGATGAACTCAAAGCGGCCGGCCATACCGTTATTTATCACGACTTGTACGCGGAAAGATTCGATGCCATCTTGTCTCACGAAGAGATCCTTTCTTCTACCGGCGAACTCGATCCGATCGTTAAGCTCCACTGCGAAGAAATCCTCGCGGCCGACGGCTATGTCGTCATTCATCCCAATTGGTGGGCCATGCCCCCGGCGATCCTCAAAGGCTGGCTCGACCGGGTGCTCCGCCAGGGCGTGGCCTATGAATTTACCGCCCAGGGCGTCAACGGACTCTTAAAAGGCCGCAAGGCAGTGGTCTTTACCACCTCGAACACCCCGCGCGAAGACGAATTAAAACTGTTCGGCGATCCCCTGGAAAATCTCTGGAAAACCTGCGTCTTCAACTTCTGCGGCGTCGAAGATTTTTACCGCCGCAACTTCGAATCCATCATCATGAGCACGCCCGAGGAGCGGACCGAATGGTTGGCCGAAGTACGCACGATAATCAGTAGCGGATTCCCGTGTGGCTGAACCGAATGAGCATGTTTTATTCTTGAAAAAAGGGGCATGCACTGTTGAAACGTTTGCAGCCACATGGATTACCCCCCCGCCCCCACCACCGGCGGGCGTATCATAAAAAATCACAAGCCATTGGCTCAGTGCCTACATTCTTTCCTTTTCAACCACTGAGATGATTGGAATAAGTGTATTTTTGCCAATTTTATATTGCATAAATATTTCTAGGGGGGGTACACTAGTAAGATACTTGTAATTAAATTATGGATTGATATAATCATGTTTACTTGTTTTATTCGATAGGTCGATTCCACCACTTCTTATTTAATTTGTCCGTTTCATTGGGCAATTTTTACGGAGGCAGCGTTTCGCTAATTCGAAACGACCACGTTGCGCGGTCGAGTTCCCTTTTAGCGGATTCTTACCTTGCGCTTGGTTTGACGGCGGTATTTTTCTACGTGCCGCAAGGTTCCGTTGGAGCATTGGCAATGGCTGATGCGATTTAAGACTAACTTGTGTTTTTTTAGACGGGAGATTGAACGACATGAAACATTCTAAAACCATACTTGCCACAGTGCTTGTACTGGTAGTTTTCCCCATGGCCACAGCCGCTCTGGCGGAAGATTTGAATCCGCCGCTCTGGCGCGGTCAGCCTGGAACTACCTTTCAGCAGTGGGAGTTCTCTGTTGATAACAGGACCCCTGCCCCGGATCTGGTCAACAATCCTTATGGCAACCCACAGATGACGATAATCCCTACCCGATGGCCGGCCTTGCCCGATCCTAATGGCTTCGAATGGGCTCCCATGTTTCAAGGGCGGCAAGGCGTATATTCGTTGTCCGGCGAGATTGATACCACTATCCCGAACCTAGGCGAACTCAATCCTGAAAAACATATCCAGCTCCAGATGACCTGGTTCTTTCAGGAGGTATTCGACTGGCAAGATAAACCAGAGTATCGTCCTTATGTCGTTTCTCCGCTAGGCGGCGGCCGAACATATTTTAACTTGACGGAGGAAGACATCCTGGAAAATGGTTGGCATCATACGACCTTTGATGCTGTACTATCACCGAACCCGCCCTTCGAAACGATTACCCTTAGCGGAGCATACTACGTGGATGAATTAGTGATCGACACCATTTGCCCTGAACCATCCACCATCGTACTGGCGCTAATGGGATCGATAGGCCTTGCCATTATGCGTTGGCGGCAAAAAGTGTGAAGAATTAAACTCGTAGATCGGCTCGGTCGGGCGTCCTGCGTCCAGTCCAAGCCGATGTGTAAAAAAATTCGCCTCCTCAGGATTAGGGTAATTGGATATTCAGTTCCGTTATCTAATCCCGAGGAGGCTTTCCATATAGCCACGATCGGGTTTCTCATATAATTGCCGTCGTCGGCCATGAGTTGAATGTACTTGAAACAACTTGTTCCGTGGCATGTTGTCAGTTGGCAATAATGGCGATGAAGCAATCGATTTCAGGCTAGCGAGCGTGCCGAGCGGCTAAACGAAGTCCGCAAAATTACCAGCCATCGCTTTGGTTGAATGAGCGGGTGCTATTTCGATTTAGGAACGGGTGATTTACTCAAGTAAAGACCATCAAAGGGAGCGATTTTATCTCGCTCACGACGCATTTCTTTGCGGATTTCATGCCCCATCAGGATCCGAAGCCAAATACGACGAATCATACCCGCTTGATTAAATTGTTCGGCAAATATCTCGATGATATGGGCCTTAACAGCGGCATGCCGCTCTGCGAGATATTGCTTGGAGCCGACCATCGCACGTCGCTGTCCATCGGCTACAAACGATATTGAGTTTTGTTTTTTGTCGCGTTTCATTTGGGTTTAAACCGCCCCTCTCAGTGCGGCGACTAAACTTTGATTTCTTGGATAATTTCAAAATTCAACAATTTAAACTACCACACGGAGGGGGAAAAATCAAGCATGGAACGGATAGGAATGGGTTGATGATTTCTTTATAATATCTATTGCTCCGTGTTCTCCGTATCTCCGTGGTGAATACTCCGATTTTCGATTGGAATTGTGAGATGATCATCCGGTCCTTATGCTTAAGCTGCCATCCGGGATATTGGAAGAGTATTTTTGTTTATATGCCCGTTTTACCGAACACTTTATTGTATAAGGATCATTTTTATGAAAAAGACTATTACGCTCTGCATTTTCGTAGCTGCCATTTCCGCCTATGGAGCCGATAATAAACCCGCTTCCTTACAAGAAAACGACTTGTTGGCAAAACAAATCATTGCCATGGAAAAAAGCGCTCTGGAAAAATGGAACAACGGAGATCCATCCGGTTATATAGAAATATTGTCAAAAGACATCTCCGGATTCAGTCCTTCGCTGGAACGGAGACTCGACGGGCTTGAAAATGTGACCAAACTCCTGGAAAGCGCACGCGGGAAAATTCACGTGGATAAATATGAGATGCTATATGCTAAAGTGCAATCAGGATAAGATTTGGCCGTACTGACATATAATCTCGTTTGCAGCGTGGGCGAGAGGACCGATCGGTGGGATTGCACAATAGTATATCGACTTGAGAACGACGAAAAATGGCGAGTCATACACGCGCACAGGTCGTTCACTAAACCGAATTTGAATTAAATGAAAGTGGCCGGGAATTAAAAAGCCGTTTATGCGATTTTTATTTCATCCGTTTAGCCGTGATAGGACAATATGGGTAACATGGCCGGAAGCGGGACCTATACCGGCAAATTGCCATTTATTTCCACACCATTTTCCGAACGGCCTCAATTCAATGAAGGTTGCTATGCGATAACCGTCATTGTTAGTTAAGATATGTTGTATTATCCACTATGCTTATATGGAAAATTATCGATCCAATTTGGCCGCGCAATTCGGCTCGAATCTACTAGCCGGCCAAACGGTTATGGTTACGCGGCCGGGCGGCGAGGACGATGCTTTGACCAGGCTGTTGCGTGAACTGGGCGCCGAGGTATTGGTGCAGCCTGTGATTCGCATTTCCGATCCGCCCGACTGGCAAGCGGTCGATAGCGTGTTGGACCGGCTCGATCAGTTCGACTGGATCGTTTTTTCCAGTGCCAACGGCGTGGAATATTTTCTTGGGCGGTTGAGGGCCATCGGCGGCGATTTCGGGCAACTGCACCGGGCCAAACTGGCGGCCATTGGCCCGGCCACATCGGATGCACTTTTGCGGCATCGCCTGCTGGCCGACGTGATTCCTCCGGAGTTCCGTGCGGAATCACTTGCCGAATCGCTTGTGGGGGAAGCGCCGGGCAAACAATTCTTGTTGGTCCGCGCCAGCCGAGGACGGGAAATCCTGGCGGAACAATTAAGATCGGCCGGGGCAATGGTGGAGCAAGTCGTCGCTTATACCAGCAGCGACATCGACCAACCCGATCCTGATATTGCTGCAAAACTGGCAGCCGGAAAAATCGATTGGATCACGGTCACCAGTTCCTCGATTGCCCGAGCGCTTGCGGCTCTTTTCGGCGAGAAATTGCGGCAAAGCAAACTAGCCAGCATCAGCCCGGTGACTTCGGCAACCCTGCGCGAACTGGGTTACAAACCGGCCGCTGAAGCGGAGCAGTACACGATGCCCGGCTTGGTCGATACCATTCGTCATGCGGTGGCCTAGCATTCAAATAAAAAATTTTCCCTTTACCCCCTCTTTCCCCTTTTTCCTCATTACACTTCCAGCTAGTAATAATGGGTTATTCAGATTGGCCAAGCAATTATTTATGTCGCAAAAACAATCTTTCAGTCACTACTAGGGTAGAATCCGGTTTTGTTTCCATCCGGAGGTATTCGTGTGTCAAATTGATGAGCAGTGCATCCTCGATTGCCTTGACGGCCATCCCGAGGCGTTCCGGCATTTGGTGGTGCGGCATCAGGCTGCGCTTTTGGGATATCTTCGGGGTCGAATTGGCAACGAAGAAGAAGCCGCCGAAGCCGCCCAGGAGACCTTCGTGCGCGCATACTTCGCCTTGCGTGGCTTACACAAGCTAGGATCGTTTTTTTCCTGGCTTGTGGGCATCGCCGACCGGGTAGTGAAGGAAACTTGGCGCGACAAAAAGCGACGTCAGAGTGTTGCCTTAGACGAGCGACAGATACCCCAGTCACACACCGATTCCGGCGATAGTCCGGATCCACGTGTGACCGATGCGGTTGGCCGATTGCCCGATGTGTATCGCGAGGTTGTGCTGATGCGGTACTACGGAGGGCTTTCCTGCGCTGAAATCAGCCGGGACCTGGGAATGCCCATCGGTACGGTGACCAAGAGCTTATCGCGCGCTTATGCAATGCTTAGAGAATGCCTCCAGAAGGAAAATCCCAAAGGGAACAGCGAGGTGAAATCATGAATTGCCAGGAATGTAGAGACGATTTTGCCGCATGCCAGGAAGGTCTGTTGGAACCCGAGGCTGAAAGCCGGACAACCGCGCACCTGGCCGAATGCCCGGCCTGCCGGGCTGAATTCGACGAGGTGCAGCGTCTTGTGGTCCGTCTGACGCGCGCCGGGCCTGGTGCGTCCGGGATTTCCTTGGAAAACCGGGTGATGGACCGGATTATTCACCAGCAGGCTCTAACTATCAGGAGACTTCAGATGCGAAAACGAATTCGATTACTGGGAATTGGCGGAGTTCTAACCGCGGCATTAGTTTTGCTCATTATCGCTGGCGTGCAGATGGCGCAACCCGACAACAGGGTTCTGGCCGCCGAGGCGCTTGCTCAAGGCGCCAATGCCGTGCCGAATATAACGAGCATCCACATTCAGGGCAAAATGCGCACTCCATCGGGTGATAATTTTTCCAACATTAATAACCCGTCAGGGGATCTTGTTCCCATTGAGTTGTGGAAACAGTTCGGCGAAAAGTCAAAATGGCGAGTTGAGAAACCGGGAAGGGTGGTGGTGATGGATGGCGATTCCACGATCATGCTAATAAAGCCTAATACGGGTGTTAAAATTCCACAACCGACCAACTCGGCATTCGACACCCATTGGCTGCTCTCTTTGACGAATGTGCATGATCTGACCAAAGAGGAGTTGCAGTCGGCTTTGGCTAAGGGCTGGGATATGAAACTTGCACATGAGCAAGATAACGGCGCGGAAAAACTTGTGGTTACCGTCGAGGCAAAGGCCGGGCTGAGCGATGACAATTACATGAAAAACAAATTCATTGACACCTCGGATACGCGCCGGGTTTATCGCTTCGACGCTAAGACCAAGCAATTGGAAGCAATCCATATCTATCTTCACGAAAAAGACAAAGACGCCTTGATATTTGAAGCAAACAATATTGATTACAACAAACCGATTGATCCCGCGATATTTTCGCTCGATTTGCCTAAAAATGTTGTCTGGGATGAAGAACCAGGCAAACTGCCGGATAATGAAAAATATGAAAAAATGACGCCTAAAGAGGCCGCCGCCGGATTCTTCGAGGCCTGCTCCAAGGAAAATTGGGACGACGTGCAAAAAATATGGGGGATACCCGCGAATAACACGATTAAAGAATACTTAGGCGGCCTGCAGGTAATCAGTATCGGTGAACCTTTCCAAGCCAAGCCTTACCCCGGATGGTTCGTGCCTTATGAAATAAAGTTCAAAAACGGCGAGGTAAAAAAGTTCAGATTGGCTGTTAGGAACGACAATCCGGGCAAACGATACGTGGTCGACGGGGGAATATAAGCATAAGCTATGACTTTAAGCTGTAGTCAATAGGCGTCGAGTAGAATATTGCGGGGGCTGGTCCGAATCTCCAGAATTTGGAGTCGGAACCAGCCCTTTTATCGTTTCTTGAAAGAAGACCCGGGATAATGCCGCCGCAATTGCAGCATTTACCCAAGTTTTACCTGCCCTTTACCGTGCAAATATAGTCTTGCAGGTTCATGAAATAAAGAATTTTCATAGAGGAAATTGTTATTTGAGAATGGAATTGCATATGAGATATGCATCAAGGAAAACTCCGCAAAGAGGAATACCCATAAATGCAAACATTCAATGATACACTGACTACGACAATGCAATCCGACGTTGTTACTGTTCCAAATCAAACCAGGGTGGAGCCGAATCCTTGGCGCCCCGATCGTAAACATCGCTGGACAAACGGATTGGATTGGCCTGCCGTTTTGTGGATAGTCGTAGTGCATGTATGCGCACTGGCTGCGCCGTTTTTCTTCACCTGGAAGGCCTTGGTGATATTTTTATTGCTGTCGTGGATCACCGGCGGGCTGGGCATTTGCTTGGGCTATCACCGGCTGTTGGCGCATGGGAGTTTTCAGACATTCCGTTTCTTTCGAAGGTTGATCGCCCTTTGCGGCTCATTGGCCGGCGAAGGTCCGCCTATCACCTGGGTGGCCGTGCATCGCAAACACCATCTCAACAGCGATGCGGAAGGCGATCCGCATTCGCCCCACGACGGCGCTTGGTGGAGCCACGTGCTTTGGCTGTTTCCCCGCCCCCGCGATCCCGACTGGCAACAGATGATGCATTTGTATGGAAGAGATTTGTCGCAAGACGGCTTTATGCGATTGTTGGACAAGACATATCTCGTCTGGCACTTCGCCTTGGGAGCGGTGCTTCTTTCCGCCGGCTGGATTGGTTGGAATTTTTATATCGGCATGTCGTTTTTGCTATGGGGAGTATTCTTGCGCCTGGTGTGGGTGATGCACGTCACGTGGCTGGTAAACTCCGCCTCGCATATATGGGGCTATAAAAATTATGAGATCGACGATAACAGCCGTAATCTGTGGTGGGTAGGACTGCTGGCTTACGGAGAAGGCTGGCACAACAACCATCATGCCTTTCCCAGCAGCGCCCGGCATGGTCATCGTTGGTGGGAAA
>JBEKSO010000078.1:0-11971 GCA_049516935.1 Thermoguttaceae bacterium | reverse complement strand
TATCCCGCCGCTCGGCTGCCTGCTTTTCGATCTGCTGCTGGCGCGACAATAGCGACCCGCACAAAGAGTCCAACTGGTCGCATAGGCCGCCGAAGAAAGCCTGACTTTCTTCATGGCAAACGCGGATTTCGTCCAGCGCGCTAGTGACACGATCCCAGCCGCTAATGTTTTCAACCAGCTCGGCAACCACAATATTTTTCACAAAGAGATAAGGATGATATGACTTAAGCTGAATAGCTCGTTGCACTGTTTAAGAACCGGATCGCCATCATAAATCTAGTTCAATAATGATTCCCTGGCAAATCTTTTACTTCCGCTATTTAGCATCCCCGGCTGATTATTCGCATTATGGCAACCGCCCTGGAATCCTTGTTGCCTATTTACAACATCTACTCCGGCTAATGCGTGGCGGGCGGTAAACAACCACCCGATAGCCCCTTGTCTTATTAGCACCACCTGCTAATGATTTATTAAAACAACATCCCGCGGCAGCGGTAATGCAAGTCAGTTCCCTACCTAAATTACCGGCGCCGGCGAGGAAAGTCGGAGTTTATAACAACCTGCCCAAACACGATGCGGCGGATAAGCCGGCGCATTTTCCCCGTTTCACACAATCAAGGAGCGTCCCATGTTTCGTCTCGTCTATCTGCTATTGCTCGTAATAGGAGCGGTGTTTTTTCTAAGCGCGACGTGCCAGGCCGCTGAACTGAAAATCGGCGACGCCGCGCCCGATTGGACCGGCATCGTCGGAGTGGACGACAGCCGGCACAGCCTTTCCGACTACAAAGAGGCCAAGCTGGCGGTCGTGGTATTCACCTGCAATCACTGCCCTGTGGCCCAGGCCTACCAGGATCGCCTGATCGCCTTGCAAAAGGATTATGAAAGCAAAGGCGTGCGGCTAATCGCCGTGAACGTGAACAATATTCCCGAAGATCAACTCGATAAAATGAAGGAACGCGCCGAGTCGAAGGGATTTAATTTTCCCTACCTTTACGATGTCACGCAAAAGATCGGGCACGATTACGGCGCCACAACAACGCCGCACGTATTCGTACTCGATCAAAAACGCAAACTGGCTTACATGGGCGGGGTAGATGACAATATGAAGGCCGAAGCAGTCAAAAAACATTATCTCCGCGACGCGATCGACGCCCTTTTGGCCGGAAAAGATCCGCCCGAGACCGTCACCAAACATATGGGCTGCGCAATAAAGTACGATGATGCGAAATGAACGTTTAACCATTATACCCTGGTTATTGGCGTTGGCTTTGCTCGGCTGCACCGCCATTAACGGATGTGTGAAATCATCAGGGGAAAAAATGCAACCGATCGACGCGGTTGGTTTGGCCAAATTCGTCGATCAGCACCCCGGCAAGGTAGTACTGATCGATTTTTGGGCCACCTGGTGTCCGCCCTGCGTGCAATTGTTTCCCCACACGGTGGAACTCCACAAACGCTGGGCCGATCGCGGATTGGTGGTCGCCGCCGTCAGCCTGGACGATCCGTCCGACGAGTCGGTAGTGCGTCGATTTCTTGCCGAAAAAGGGGCCGATTTTCCCAATTTCATCAGCCGTTTCGGCGCCAGCGCCCAGTCGGCCGAGGCCTTCGACATCACCGGCAGCAGCATCCCATATCTCCGCATCTACGACCGCCATGGAAAACTCTATAAAACCCTCGGCGGCGACAAGCCCGTCGATCCCAAAGAAATCGACCAAATCCTGGAAGAAGTCTTGAGTAGATAATAGGAGTTAGGGAATAGAGGATTTGGGATGGAGTTTGAGAATAAAGTTTATTGAGTCTTAGGGCATTAATGTCATGAGGCAGATTGGAAATCTGCCCAAAAGCAGGTTGGCAACCTATTCCACATGTGATACGCTTTCTAATTCAAACTGGCTGCTAGCAGATTTCAAAGATGCTTAATTTGTAAGGGCTTGTGAATGCTAGCAACGCGCAGGTTTGAAATAGAATTGGTATGAGGTGCTATGGTCAAACAAACTTTACAATTCCATCCAAACCCCAACGGAATTTCTGGCTGAGCATTTCCTGGAGAGAAAAAATAATAGCAGTTGAAAATACTATCCATTGTTTCCATGCCAACGCCAAGCCCTGCGGAAACCTAATTTTTCTGCTTCAGCCACCGTCGATACATAGCATTCATTTCGCTCTTCATCAATTGTTGTTCTATCATACTGTTGATCTAATGGTAAATGATATATTCTGGCTCTATCCCTATGTGAAACATTGCATTTTATAGAAGGATATTGCTTTAAGGGTAATTTATCCATTATTTTCACACCAAGTACTGCTGCAAATTCTCTTGCTGTATCGGATAGCGAAGTAGAAGTAACAAATGCAGCAGTAATCTGATTGCTTTTGAGCATTTTAGGAAATAATTCCATTTGAGGTGTATTATGATAATCTATGTGTTTGACTAAATATTCTATTGTTGTACCAAATAATTGATTAATGTGCTTTTCGTGGATTATCCTGTCATCTCGCCAATACTTGCACTGAACAATTTCAACTTGGTTGTCTTTCTTACAAATCAGGTCTCTCCCAAGATCTTCCAACCCTTTTTCAATACCTTGGTAATAAACATAATATCCTTTTTGTTCATAAAGATATCCTATAAAACGCTCATAGTCTCTGCCTAATTGCCAAGATGTTTTCTTTTTTGACCAATATCGATCTAGAGCTCGTTGATTACGTTCTGTGACAGATAGTTTTTCATATTCACCCTGTGTCAAATAAGTACGAACTGGATCGTATTCATCTTCACCTTCTTTACTTTGCTGAAAAGCTTGCACCAATAATTCATCAATGTCTTCGCCTACAAAATCATGAAGCCAAGGAAACAATGCCTCATAATACTTGATGAAATTTCTCGTTATAAGAAACTTCTTTTGAAATTCTCGTTTCTCATGTGCAATCTCCTTTACCCTTTCGGCACTAGAAACAGCCGGTCGCAATTTCTTTTCTAAGAATTCCGCGATCTTAAGATCGCGGAATTCAAAGTATTGAGCGATTGTATCAGCTAACCAAGGAAAACCTTGTGTTTTTTCTTTGATAATTCGGTCAATAGACTCTTCAACCGATTTAATCTCTTTTAAGTTCTTCTCAGTATTATCATATAGCAGTTGTATCTTGCCACTAAGATCATCAACCTTGATCATTTTGTCGATCATAATCTTTTGTGAATCGGTAAATTCTTTCATCGCCTATATCGCCTTTTGAAATTGCGCCTGCCAGGTTTATCTTTGCCCCTTATTGCCCCTTGAGTCAATGCATCATCTTGGATGTATTCATTTATGGATGGAACATCTGTGTCCATAGGTATTCTGTATTTCAGATTCAATCGATCGGAAATGATTGCCGCAGATGAATACATCAGCTCATATTTTTTCTCAGCATTATCTATGTCTATACAATCTATTTCTGGTTTAAGAAGGTTTAGTTTATTGCGGTACTTGTAGATCTGAACCATATTGGCAATCTGCTTGATTATCCAAATTACAAGATATGGCCCAATCACAATTCCTAGATAGATTAAAATAATTTTCAATAGTATGAAATCCTATGATTTAGAATTCGTATCACACTTTTTAAATCGATTGATAATGACCAATCTTAACTACTGGGTCCACAGCGAGATATGTTAAATACTCAGAAATAAATGAAGAGACCCTCCTCCGGTGTATATCTTTTTAGATTCCATATTTTTAATCATCGCATTTTAGTGGATCTTCGAAGGCGCAACAAAACATTAATGATTCCCAAAACAAGAGTGAAAATAAATGAAGAGTCTCGATTTCAAATTGTCGGTAGGAGAACACGTCACCGCATACCATTTTGGAGTCTGCCCCTTGCCAAGACAAGCTGTAGAGTTCGGGAACATCAGATTCTTCTAGGCATATCCGAATATCTTTGCAGTTCTCGCGAGGCATATGGATGCACCTATCAAGATAAAACAATCCTTGAGCAATTTTGATGACCACCCGTTGACAACGGTATTGATCCACACTGAACTGGACGATACCTGACGGCAGATGGATACCTCCAGATGTAACAGTAGTGAACGTCTTGAGAATGCTTCGCATCATTGCGGGCGTTTGCTGTTTGTGAGTACGACGAGCGAAATCGCGGAAAATCGTTTGCCCCATTTGTTGGCTGTTCTTTTGAACAATGCCATACATCGCATGGTAAAAGTATTCTTCGTCCTTTCGATAATCTTCATTGCAATGCTTGTGAGTCGGCGCCAGCCAAAGATTCAGATTTCGGTCTCTACGAAGTTCTTTGGGATAGAATTGTTTAGGAGGAACATGATCCATCGAAAGTGCGTCGTCCGGAATCGCCGCGTTGGAATCGATTGGCTTGCCACAAAGGCAGCAGATAGACATGTCGATTGCCCCGGTTTTCATGTGAATTTCCTTTATGAGAACGTTGCGATTTAGGAATCCAACTTGGTTATAGATATTATTTGCGAAACACTTCTAAACCGTGAATACTGTGGCCTAACGTGTACATAGGAGAACGCAACAATTGAAATTATAACAAGTGGTTATGAGTTTATCACATCACCATTTGTGTGTTACATGGTTTCTAAATATCAATTAACGGCCGATGGTGGCTGCGGACAAAAACATCGGCCGTTTAATTTTGTTAATTATAGATATTTTATTTCCCTCCGATTGATGTCGATATCCCCGATTATGCGGAATATTAAAAAAATATGTCCACACGGGTACACTAGTGGCTTGTTTAGCATTGCTGAATGTGCCGTTTGGCAAAAAAACTTTTCTGGCATTGAAGAGTAATTCAGGTTCGAAGACCGGCCAGAATAAATACCTGCAAAGCAATGTGCAAAAGTGTACATTTATCAATGCCTTACTCCCTTGAGAAAAAAGCGAGTAAAATAATCTCTTTCACCTCGAAAAATAGAAAAAACGAAAATGCGAAACGAAAACCTTTATTACCGATTTCGCCTTTTCATTTATCCCTCATCCCTCATCCTTCTTTACGAGCAGCCCATGCTGTTGCCGCAGTTATGGCAGAGGTAGCAATTGCCGTTGCGGACGGTAATTGCCCCGCAGTTGTCGCAGGTGGGGGCATCGGTCTGGAAGGAGGCGAATTGCTCGTCGCGGGACGACGGGCCGGCGGCGGGTTGCGTTACGATAATCAGCGGACTGCGCTGAGAAGGGGCTTTTTTAGTAAGAACATCGCCCACGCGATGCCCGGAACCGTTGCCGTTGCCATTACCGCCCGCCGAGTTTTGCCCGTTCGATTTGCCGTGCAAACCGCCCGAAGACCCGTTCGCTGATGCGGGACCTTGATTCTTGGCCGATCCTTGCCCGGCATTTGGCCCGCCGGCCGTCGTGGCGGCGGGCCCTTGATTTGTTTCCGTCTCGCCGGGTTCCAGATGCGGCGCCTCGTCCGGACCCGGCGGCAGGCCCTTGTTCGCTTCTCTATACCCGGGCATAAACTGTATGCCCAGCCAGCGGAAGATGTAATCCACAATGCTCTTGGCAATGCGGATATCGGCATTCTTAGTAAAGCCCATGGGCTCGAACCGCGTGTGCGAAAACTTGTTCACGTACACCTCAAGCGGCACGCCGTATTGCAAACTCATCGAGACCGCCGTGCCAAAGCAGTCCATAAGTCCGCCCACGGTGCTGCCTTCCTTGGCCATGGTGATGAACAATTCGCCCGGCCGGCCGTCGGGATACAAACCCACGGTGATGTAGCCTTCGTGCCCTGAAACGCTGAATTTATGCGTGATAGATTGCCGCGTATCGGGCAGGCGTTCGCGGCGCGGTGCGCCTACAAGCGGTTTTTCCGGCCCCTTGTCCGACTTCGACTTGGTCATCAGCGGCTGCACTTCCTTTGACCCGTCGCGGTAAATGGCCAAGGCCTTCAGCCCCAAGCGCCAGCCCTCGGTATAAGCGTTGGCTATGTCTTCCGGCGTGCTGTCCTTGGGCATATTCACGGTTTTTGAAATCGCCCCCGAAATGAAGGGCTGCGCGGCGGCCATCATCTGGATGTGCGCCCGCCAGGGAATCGACCGCTTGCCGTTGTGGGGCGGGAATGCGCAATCGAAAACCGGCAGATGCTCGGGCTTCAATTCCCCGGCCCCCTCGATCGTGTCGTTCTTGTCGATATACCCCACGATGGATTCGATCTGCGCTTCGTTGTAGCCCAGTGTTTTAAGGGCTAAAGGCACTGTTTGGTTGACGATCTTCAACATTCCGCCCCCGGCCAATTGCTTATACTTCACAAGCGCGATGTCCGGCTCGATGCCCGTGGTGTCGCAATCCATCATAAAGCTGATCGTGCCGGTCGGGGCAAGGACCGTGGCCTGGGCGTTGCGGAAACCCTGCCGCTTGCCGTGCGTTAGAACGGCATCCCATAGCGACTGGGCGGCATCGAACAGATACTTCGGGCAGGACTTGATTTCTTCGACCTTTTCCCAGTGCATCTCCATGACGCGCAGCATGGGTTCGCGATTTTTCTCGAACTCGTCGAACGGCCCGACCGCCGCGGCCAGTTCCGTGCTTGTCAGGCAGGCCGTGCCGTGCAGGATGGACGTCAGCGCCCCGCAAATGCCCCGGGCTTCCTCGGATTCGTACGGCATGCCCCAGGACATAAGCAGGCTGCCCAAGTTCGAGTAGCCCAGCCCGATCGGCCGGAAACGATGGCTGTTAAGCGCGATCCTTTTGGTGGGATAACTGGCGTGATCCACCAGGATCTCCTGGGCGATAAACACGATACGGCAGGCCGCCTTAAAACGCTCCACGTCATAAGCCCCGTCTCCGCGGCGGAATTTCATGAGGTTTATGCTGGCCAGGTTGCAGGCCGAATCGTCCACGAACATGTACTCCGAGCAGGGATTCGAGGCGTTGATCCGCCCGGAGTTAGGGCAGGTGTGCCAGCGGTTGATCGTGCTGTCGTACTGCACGCCCGGATCGCCGCAGCTCCAGGCCGATTGGGCCAGTGTTTGGAACATTTCCCGGGCCCGATACTCGGGTCCCGCTTTACTGGGATCGGTTACCCAGTGCGTTGTCCAGGTCTTGTCCTCCTCCACCGCCCGCATGAATTCGTCGCTCACGCGCAGCGATAGATTAGCGTTTTGAAAGAGCACCGAATTGTAGGCCTCTTGCGGATCGTAGCCTTCCTCGATCAGCAGGCGGACCTTTTTCTCCTCGCGGCACTTGCACTCGACAAATTCCATCACGTCGGGATGCCAATCCTTGATGGATTGCATTTTGGCCGCTCGCCGCGTCTTGCCCCCGCTCTTGACCACCGCGGCGATCTGATCGTATACCCGCATGAACGACAACGGTCCCGACGGCCGCCCGCCGCCGGAAAGCCTTTCCCGGTGCGATCGCAAGGTGGATATATCGGTTCCCGTACCCGATCCGAACTTAAAAAGCATGGCCTCGCTGCGGGCAAGCTCCATTATGTCTTCCATGTCGTCGCGCACGCTTTGGATAAAGCAAGCAGAGCCCTGCGGATATTCGTAAGGATTCTCGGGCTGACGGATTTCCTGTCTTTCGGCGTCCCAGCACCAACTGCACATCGCCCCTTTGATGCCGTACTGGTGATACAACCCCACGTTGAACCACACGGGCGAATTGAACGAGGCGTATTGGTGCAGGCAGAGATAGGCCAAGTCGCGGTAGAATCGCTCGCCGTCGGCCTTGGAGGCGAAATAGCCGTCGCCGATGCCCCAATCGCTGATCGTGCGGCAGACGCGATGAACCAACTGCCGAACGCCCGTTTCGCGCTCGGGCGTGCCTACTTCGCCGTATAAATACTTACTGACTACCACGTTGGTGGCCAGTTGGCTCCAGTCGGCCGGAATTTCGCAGTCGTGCTGTTCAAAGAAGACCTCGCCGCCTTCGCCTTTAATTTGGGCAGACCGATTCTCCCACTCCACCGTGGAAAAGGGATCGGCAACGTCCTGGGGACAAAAAATCGACGTAATCGCAAGCCCGGACGGAATAGCCCGAACGGGTTTTTGCGCGGGATGATCGGTCAACGTGGCCGAGGCGGCCAGGCCTTCATTTTCCGGTTTATTCATGACTAAGATCCTTCCACGTTAAAGTTTTGGACTTCCTGCCAAATATACTAGCCCCTCTACATATTGTATCTCATTTCAAACAAACCACAATATACGGGCTAGATCGACAAGTTTAACGATTTCCCAATAGCGGTCAATGAGAGCCTGCAAGGCTTTTCTAACTCCCTTCCATGTCCAGGTTTGCGCCGAAATACCCCAACTAGCAGTGCTAGCAATGACCATGAGGATAGTTGTCCTAAGTCTCTGATTTCCAGGATGTTGGGGAATCGGGACAGGAGGAAAAGCAGCGGAGATTAAGGAATGCATGAAAATAAGATTTTTTCTCATTTTTTGGCGGCAAATCGGCAAGATGCGATAGCCGGCCAAACAAGGCGATTTAGAAAATATCGCAAGCTGTTTTTTTATCTAAAATAAGACACTTAAAAAGTGAGAAAAAGGCGGAAAACGGTAGGCGGAAGGTGAAATGAGGAAGGATTTGGTTGGAAGAATAAAATCCCTTGCGGTTTCGCGATGATTATAAAAAAAGTGGGCAGTAAACTGCCCACCCCTTATTTGCAACTTAATACTATCCTCTCTATACTCTCCTCTGCCCACTGTCCACTGCACACTGCCCACTAATTTCCCTTCACAATTTCAAGAACCTCGGAAAGGATTAAGCCGTTGGTGGCGATTCCTTCGCCGGTGTAGATGGTGTTCCGTCCTTGCCAATCGGTGAAGGTTCCGCCCGCTTCTTCGAGAATGGGCAGCAAGGCAGCGGCGTCCCAAACGGCCATGACCGGATCGACCATCAGGTCCGCACGGCCGGTGGCCACCATCAGATAGCCGTAGCAATCGCCCCAGGTCCGCGTCAGGCGCGTGGCGGCCTGAAGTCGATCGTACACCGCACGCCGGCCGGTCTGGTCGAAGGAAATTACCTCGCTGGTGACAAATAGGGCCTTGGCAAGCGGTTTTCGCTGCGAAACCCGAGCCGGCTGGGGCTTATTGTGCCCGACGAAATACCAGGCCCCTTGCCCCTTGGCCGCATACAGACATTCGTCCAAAGCCGGGATGCGGATCACGCCCAGCACGCACTGGCCGCCATATTCCACGCCCAAAAGCGTGCCATACAGCGGCACGCCGTGGATAAAAGATTTTGTCCCGTCGATGGGATCTATAATCCAGCGATACCCGCTGCCGCCTTTTTGTTCGGCGAATTCCTCCCCCAAAATTCCATCGTCCGGAAAGGCAGAGGAAATAGTATCGCGCAAATATTCCTCCACTTTATGATCGGCGATGGTCACCGGCGTATTGTCCTGCTTCAGATTGACAACCAGATCGTCGGTGCGGAAGTATTCCAGGGTTATATTGCCGGCCTGCCGAGCGGCCTTTACGGCCAAATCCATTCGCCGGGCAATATCCTGAGCATCTGCTTGCATGCACAAAGCTTACTAGATGCCCACTGGGTTTGTCTATAAGTGTTATGATTTTCGCCGCGGGGAGGGCAATAAATGGGCAAGTTTAATCGCCTGCAAGTCCTTGCGAGCCGCCTCGGTTATGCTGGCCAATGCGCCTTCAAGTTTTACCTTGGAAAGAGCTAAAAGGCCTTGGGCTACGGGAATCACGGGGGTAATAGGGCCGTCGATGGCCTCGATAATCTCCAACAGCGAGATCTCTTCGGGCGCGCGATCGAGCGTATATCCGCCATCCACCCCCCGAGTGGAACTCAGGATCCCGTGCGTCACCAGGTTTCGCAAAATCTGCAATAGAAATCGTTCCGGCATCTTGCCTTCAGCGGCAAGACGGCTGCATGGCACAGGAACTTGGTTGCCGGACTGGGCTAATTGTAAAGTAGCTTGAAGGGCGTAGGCTACCGTACGAGAGAGCTTCATGAATGGATACCTCAATAGTAATACCTCGTTATTGGGGAAAGCTTACGTTTAAAAAGCTAGCATGTCAATAGATCGTTCGGAGTAATTAAGAAGATGTCCAGAATTTACTTATACTGTTTCTGGATAAAGTATTTAGAGAATACTTTCAACGTCATTTTATAGTGTAAAAACACTACATTTTCCTGATTTAAAACTAGATTAAAAGAAATTGTGTTTAAGAGAGGAAGAAATCAATATCACAGGTGCGAGATTCTTCACTTTGTGACCGCAAGGCTCAGCAAATCTCTATGTTCCACATAGATATTGTCAATAATCGGTAAAGCGGTGTTGCGAATCGCCTACGAGTCAGTTTCCAGAGTCGGCGCCGGCTTGATGCGCAAGGCATGCCAAATAAGAAGCACGGCTCCGCAGTTTAAAAAACTGTCGGCAAGATTGAAATTCGGCCAATTCCATTGCCCAATCCTTACCAAAATAAAGTCGCGGACGGCATATACAGGTTCGCCAAAGGCATGCGAACTGCTTAGTCCATCCCATTTCAAACCGGGCAATCCCAGGCGATCAAAGAGATTGCCGAATATCCCCGCCACGATGAAGCCTAAAGCGATGGTCAACAACCAATCGCGCGTCCCGCCGGCAAAGAAAACCCAGAAGAATATGCCTATGGCGGCCGCGATCGACAATCCGGCGAAAATTCTGACTAGTCCCTGTCCAAATCCAAACAGTGCCCCTTCATTCAAACTGGTTTGAAAGCCAAAAAATCCCTCCCAAACCCACCAGGTGCGGCTATTAGGACCGGGCATTCCCAGCCTACTGAATACCCAGGCTTTTATCGCCAAATCAAGTGCGCAACCGGAAAGGGAAATAAGCAGAAATACGAGACAACGATTGGCGGAGATCGCCTTCATGGCCATCCCTTAATTTTTACCGCGATGCTTATTCGGCCGATTTAAAATCAAAAACCGGTTTCCTGCTGTTCCGCACATCGGACACAGAGGGTGGCGTAGGGAATGGCGTTGAGCCGGGCCTTGGGAATCTTTACGCCGCATTCCTCGCATTGCCCATAGATGCCTTCTTCGATCCGCTCCAGCGAGGATTCTATCTGCTCCAGGGTCACTCCCTCGTTTTCCATTAGGCTAAGCGTAAATTCCTGTTCAAAGTTGTCGCTGCCCATGTCGGCCATGTGGATGGGCATTGTCGAAAGATCGCCATTGGCCTCCGATCGGCTCTTTTTCAAGGCCGCATCTGCCATCTGGCTGACATCGCCGCGAAGCCGTGCCCGCAAACCTAGAAGTAACTCTTTGTATGCAACCAATTCGCCCTTATTCATAGTGTTCTCTCCGAGTAGTGGAATGTAGGCTAGCTAGGTTTCACAACTTCATAGAATAGTTATTCTAGACATATAACAAATAGATGTCAAATACCCGATATGGACGGCATAGTCTACCCCTAACCGATGGATCGATCAATACAATCGAAAAGTTGTCCTTCATGCCGATTTCCAGACTATTCCTGCTAGCATTACCCCCTCTCGACATGGGGTAAAAATAGCTTCATGGCTTGATGATTGACCCTTGTTATCCTAAATTTGTTTAATGTGATCCTTTTGACCGTCAAGCAACATCATTTAAACCATTAAAAAGGTAAAACCATTTCTAAATCAGCCTCAGCCTATCAACAATGTATTGTGCCCTCCTGCGGTGCAACGTACTCGATCGAAGAAATTCGGGTTGACTGCGGCAAATGCGGCAACCTGGTCGACGTGATCTACGATTGGGATCATCTGCCAGTGCCAAAATCGTTGAGCCGCTTCGAAGAAAAATGGGCCCGGCGCTCCGACCCGCATTGTTTCAGCGGCGTGTGGCGGTTCCACGAATTGTTGCCCTTTGTTCCGCTTAAGCAGTGCGTCACCGTGGGCGAGGGGCAGACTCTGCTGCACTCGTCCGAAGGCGTGGCCCGATACGTCGGCGTCACGCCCGGCCGATTGTTCCTGCAATACGAGGGCATGAACCCCTCAGGAAGTTTCAAA
>JBEKSO010000077.1:0-12031 GCA_049516935.1 Thermoguttaceae bacterium | reverse complement strand
CACTGAAGTGAAGCTCGGCGGAAGCACGTTGACCACGGGTGACAACACCTCGACCACCTTTGCCGGCACTATTACCAGCGCCAGCGGCGGATCGCTGACCAAGACGGGCGCGGGCACGTTTACCCTTAGGGGCAGCAATACCTTCAGCGGAGGGGTCCATTTCAACGCCGGTTTGATCAATGCCGCCAGCCTGAGCAACCTGGGCGCCGGCGCGCTGAGCTTCAACGGGGGCGGATTGCAGTTCGGTGCGGCGTTCGATCCATCTTTGGATAATCGCACCATAACCTTCCAAGCCGGAGGGGCCACGCTCGATACCCAGGCCTACAATGTTACCGTGAGCAAAGCCATCGGCAACGGCGGCGCCGGCGGATTGACCAAGCAAGGCTCGGGCATGCTTACTCTATCCGCTTCGCCCAATTACACGGGCCCAACTGTCATCAGCGCCGGGACATTGCAGCTTGCTTCAGGGGCCACTCTGCCGGCCGCCACGGCGGTCAATCTGACCGCAAGCGGGGCAATACTGGACGACAACGCGATTTCCCAGACCATCGCCTCGCTTACGGGCGTGGCAGGCACTGAAGTAAAGCTCGGCGGAAGCACGTTGACCACGGGAAATAGCGCCTCGACCACCTTTGCCGGCGCTATTACCAGCGCCAGCGGCGGATCGCTGACCAAGACGGGCGCGGGCACGTTTACCCTTAGGGGCAGCAATACCTTCAGCGGAGCGGTCAATTTCAACGCCGGTTTGATCAACGCCGCCGGTTTGAGCAACTTGGGCGCCGGCGCGCTGAACTTCAATGGGGGCGGATTGCAGTTCGGCGCGGCGTTCGATCCTTCTTTGGATAATCGCACAATAACCTTCCAAGCCGGAGGGGCCACGCTCGATACCCAGGCCTACAACGTTGCCGTGAGCAAAGCCATTGGCAACGGCGGCGCGGGTGGTCTGACCAAGAGCGGCTCAGGCATTCTGGAATTAGACGGCACGGTTAGCTATAGCGGCGCAACTTCGATCAACGCCGGGGTCTTGAAAATCAATAACCAGCAGAGCACGACGCTTAGCGCCATTTCCGGCGCAGGCAAGCTGGAGGTTGACGGCGCCGGCACTGTGTTGACCGCCAGTTCGCTTAATGTAAATACGCTGACCTTAGGCGCGGGCTCAGTAGTAGTTATTGCTCCGATAGCAGGCGGTCCCCCCATCGGACAACAATTGCAGCTTGTGCCGCTTCCCGAACCGAGCGCCTTGGTGCTGCTTGGCATCGGCGCGCTGGCAATGCTTTTTGCCGCGCGAAGGAAAAGGTAATCTAAATCAGAAAGACAGGCATTCTTGTCTGCCTAATAGCCGGGGCGTATCGGCCCAGAATTACCGGGGCGACACGCCCCGGCTCTGACTTTTTGAGATGAGATTCTTTTTTCAGGCTCTCAATAAACGGCGAAGCCGATAGAAGCCGATACTGGAATTCGCTTCCCTTGCCTGGTACAATTCCAACGTCTAGGTCTGGACAGATTGTGTCGTTAAGCGGGAGGAATGCGAATGAAGCCGGCAAAAAAATCGGGTGTATCGGAGCGCTTGTATATAGGGATGGATATCGGGGGGACCAATATCCTGGCCGCGCTGGTCGACGAGTCGGGATTGATTCTGCGGAGCGAAAAAACGCTCACGCCGCGCGATGACAATCCGGACGTGGTCGTGGCGGCAATCGAAAAAGCCATCGTAGACGTGATGGAAAAAGCCGGCATCGAGAGCGACGACCTCACGGCCGTCGGCATCGCCGTGCCCGGCGTGGTCGATCCGAAAAGGGGATATGTGGTGGTCACGCCAAACCTATGTCTAGGCGGCGTTTCATTGGGCCCGCGTTTACAAGAGCGATTTAAATTGCCGATCACGCTGGGCAATGACGGAAACCTGGGCGCGCTGGGCGAGACCTGGCTGGGCTCGGCGCAGAAATCGAAAAGCACACTTTACATTTGCGTGGGCACGGGCATCGGCAGCGGTTTGGTGTTGCGGGGCAAGCTTTGGCGCGGCCGGCGGGAGTCGGCCGGGGAAATCGGACACATGGTCATGCAAATAGGCGGGCCGAAATGCGGCTGCGGAAACCTGGGCTGCCTGGAGGCCCTGGCCAGCCGGACGGCCATCGAGCGCGACATCCGCGCGGCGCTCGCAGCCGGGCGAAATACCGCGATTTTCGAATTGGCCGGCGGCGATTCGGGCATTATCCGCAGCGGCATGATCCGCAAGGCCCTCGAGGCTGCGGACGAGTTGACATCGGAGGTGGTCCGCCGCGCGTCGGAAGTGCTGGGCCACGCTTGTTTGAACGTCCGGCACCTGATCGATCCCGATCTGATCGTGCTGGGCGGCGGCGTGATCGAAGCCTGCGCGGACTACATTCTGCCTGTTGTCCAGCGCATCATCGCGGAGGATCCGCTGGTCGGCGCCCGGGAGGGCGGCGGAATTTTACTGTCCGCACTGGGCGACGACGCGGTCGTTCTGGGCGCCGTGGCGGCGGCGCGGCGAAAAGCGGGGCGCGATCCCTTCAAAAAACGCCGCCGAGTAAGGCCGATTTATCCCCAAATCGGATGCAAGGAAGGGGAGATCGCCGTGGGTGATAAACAATACAAAGACGACGTCTACATAACCGTCAACGGCAAGACGAAGATGATCGAGGAAATCGCGGCCCAACAGGCGGCCGGTTTTCCCCACAAGATCGGGGCCAGGGAATTGGAAATATTATGCAAAGGCGGGCCGGAGATTTTGTTTATCGGGGCGGGCAAATGCGGCCAGGTGGAAATGGGCGAAGACGCCGGCAGGTTCCTGGACCTGCGGCGGATCAAATTCAAACTCCTTTCCAATGCCAAGGCCGCGGAAGGTTACAACAAATCGAAGCGGCGCAGGGCGGCGCTGATGCACGTAAGTTGTTGACTAATTATTATGTATGAAGTTTTGCATATTTCTCCCTTCTCCTTTGGGAGAGGGGACTTTAAACCGCAAGCGGTTATTTTAAGTTTCAAAAAAAATCTTAAGGAGCATGAACAATGACTGCGAAAAATATTCTCCGGGAAGTGGTGGAATTCGGCCACATGGTCACCAAGTATTATGTAAGCGACCTTACCGACGGCGAACTTTTGGTCCGCTCGGTGCCGGGCAGCAATCATATCGCCTGGCAAATGGGGCACATGATCACAAGCACGCATCACATGCTAAAGGGCTTGGGGCAAGCGGCGCCCGATTTGCCCGCCGGCTTTGCGGAGGCATACACGGCCGAGACTTCCGGGACGGACGACCCTAAAAAGTTTGCCGCCAAGGCGGAATATCTTGCCTTGGCCGAGAAGATGAAGGAGGCGAGCCTGAAGGCCATCGAGGCCACGCCGGAAAATATGCTGGATCAGCCCGGCCCGGAATCGATGCGCGAGTATGCCCCGACGGTGGCCTCGGCGCTTACGATTTTGGGGAACCATTGGCTGATGCACTCAGGGCAATTCGTGCCCATTCGCCGGAAACTGGGAAAAAAGCCGCTGTTTTGAGAAGTCTGAGGGCGTTAACCACATTGTTGGGGCGGCAGTTTAACTGCCGCCCCAACAGGCAGGGCCGGTTTTTAATTAGAAATTATCCCATTCCGCTCCAGAAAACGCTCGATTGCCGCGTTGACGGCCTGTGGCTGTTCGAGCGGGGCCATGTGTCCGGCTTGAGGTATGATTTTAAATTCGGCGTTGGGTATGGCCTTGGAAAAGGCTTGCATTTCGGCGGCGGGACTAATCGCGTCGCTGTGGCCGACTATAACGAGCGCGGGACAGCCGATGCGGGGCAAATCGGCGGTGAAATCGGCGCGTTGGGCCATGCCCCGGGCGGCGGCGGCAATGCCGCGAGGATCGGTTCGATTAATTACCTGCTTTATTTTTTCCACCAAATCCGGCCGCTTTTCCAGGGTGATGGGGTCGAAAAGTTTGGGAATCATGGCATCGGCCACGGTATTCGATCCCTCGCGGAGGACTCTTTCGGCAACCACAAAGCGATTGGCGGCGGCCTCCGGCGCGTCGCTGACTACGCGGGTGTCGCAGAGGATCAATGCCCGCAGGCGCTTGGCGTACTTGCGCCAGAATTCCAAGGCGATGTATCCGCCCATCGACAGGCTGCACAATATCACTTTGTCGATTCCTGAAAAATCGAACAGGGCGGCCAGATCGCCGGCGAATTGATCCATAGTGACAACGCCTTCGCTGACGCCGCTTTGGCCGAAACCGCGCAAGTCGGGGGCGATCACGCGATACCGGGCCGAAAGCGCTTCGATCTGACCGTCCCACATGGAATGGTCCAGGGGAAAGCCGTGCACGAACAAGATCGCGGCGCCGGCGCCGCGATCGACAAACGATAGATTTGTTCCGTTAAGCGAAAAAGTTTTCATGTGCGTCATTACTGTTTTAAATTTTCAATTTGCAACGCTCAATGTGCGAAAAATGAATCATATATTTTATATCGACAACAGTTTATATGTTGTGCACCGCGAAACCGCAAGCGGTTTGATGGGTATTCCTTATTACCTATCTCCTATCCTTTATTGCCTATTTCTTGTGTTCTTCGCTGGCTTTTTTGAAGAGTTCCAATTGCTTGGCGATCAGGCCGTTGTGGGGTTCCAGTTCGGCGGCGTGTTGTTGATTTTTCAGGGCGTTTTCGTAATCGCCCCTGGCATAATACACGCGGGCCAAAGTATCGTATAAACCGCCGTTATTAGGGTAGAGCTCCAGGGATTTTTGCGAGTATTTCAGGGCTTCGTCGAGGTCGCCCTCGGTGTTGGCCACCAGCCAGGCGAATTCATTGTAGTACTGATGGTTATCCGGTTCGGCGGCGATCTCCACTCGAATATCCTCGGTCGCCTGGCGGATTAAATCCGTGATTTTTTTGCGGTATTCGGGGGTTTGATCGGGCAAGCGATAGCAGGCTATGAGCACGTCGATATCGCTGGGTTCCAGGTCCAGGGCGTTTACCAGGCATTCGCGGCGTTTGGCCTGGTCGCCGGCGGCATCCCAGTGGCTGGCCTGCAAGAAGTATTTCCGCGCGCGGACCTCGGCGATGGTCTGTTCGATAATCTTATCCGCCGACTTTTTGCGGAATAAGTAAAAACCTTGAAGGACCGAGGCGATGCGGGCTGGCAGAGCGACATAAGTCTTCGCGTCCACTATTTTGAGCATGGCGTCCAGCACGTTGGCGGCCGCCATGTCATCGCCTTGATCGTGAAACATTTCCGAGAGACTCCATCGAGCATTGATGGTGGTAATATATATAGGGCGGCCCTGTGCGATGACATATTCGAATTCGCGTTTTGCCCAATCGAACAATCCTCGCCTGCGCAAAAAACGCTGCGCGATGAAGTAACGATTGTAGAGTATTATTTCTTCGTTGCCGCCCACCATATTGCGATATAAATTCATTAAATTCAGGGGGTCGTAACCCTTGAGCAGATTCATTTCTTCGCGGCTGGGATTGAGCCCAAACGCCCGGTGCGCGGTCTCTTCGGCCATTGCGGCCTGGCCTTGCGCTTTTTGAGACTGGGCCAGGATGTACAGCAGCATGGGCTCGCTTTCGAAGCGGGATTTATATCGTGCCGCCAATTCGTCGACCAAGTTCCAGGCCTCTTGTTCCACCAGCCAATCGAGCAATACGGAAAGCGTTTCCAAATCGCCTTTGTCTTCCAAATCGATGAGCCGGCGCATGGCGGCCGTGGCCTCCTGGGTTTGGCCCTGTTTTTTCAGCCAGGCGGTTTGATAATGGATCAAGGAGATCACTATTTCACGGTTGGATTCCCCGGGCAAGCGCTGCAACAGCGAGAATTCGCCTTGAATCAAGTCGTTCCACCGAGTCATGGTTTGCGGATCGTCGGCCAGTTGCAGCCAGGCAAGCATCCAGGAGGCCGAGGCACGGCCGCGTTTTTCAAAAAGCTTGCGGATGGTCTCGGCCCGGGGGCCTTTGGGCGGCTCGAAGCCGGATGGGGATTTCAGGAGTTCAATCACGCCGATTTTCGAAAGCATGTCCGACTTTTCGAATCGGATCAACCGGCAGAGGGCCAAAAGACCCTTGCCGTCGGTCATGACGGCCAGGTCATGCATGCGGGCCTGGCGGGCCTCTTCCGGCTGGATTTCGTAATCTTTTAACTTTTCCTTTACTTCAGGCGGATCGTCTTTCGCCATCCATTCGACTCGCATCAAACGCAGGAGGTATTTCGCCCGGGAGGCGATTTCCAAATCGTCGTTGGTCGTTGCCGCCGTCAGGGCGTCGAAGGCGTCGAAGCTCAGGCGGGCGAGTTCGGTTTGGGCTCGTTGGCGGACATAATAATCCTTGTCGCCCAATTGCTCGATCAATTTGTCGATCTGCTCCTGCTGGGCGGCATTCTTGGCCTTGGCGGCGGGATTATCCTTGTTTGTTTCTTCGGGCGGTAATTTTTCTGCCGAGGGTTTTGAGGGCGCAACATCGGCTCCGCGGAGCTGATCGCACCTCGCGGAAATGACGATTCCCGCTAAAACCACGGAGCATGCGATGCAATGAGCAGCGATTTTCATGTTCAAGATCATATAAGTGAAATGGGCATTAAACCAGATCATGCCGTTTTCCAGCCCCTAAGACATTCTATATCGGATCAAATTCACATAATTTGGGTTCCCAGATATATATATTAATGGAAGATTAAGTTCATTGTAGAGCATATATAAGCAGAGTGGGTGGTTTCATAGTCCAATTGGCATAGATAATAATAGTATGCATGCCTTCTTACCGAAGCTGGGCTATCGACGCTAAGACATTCTTCGCATAGTCCATATGGGGAATACGCAATTATTTTTTGATTTTTTTTTGTTAGGGTATTGACAATTGGATTTAAACAAGATAAGCTAAGGGTCAGTTATCCATTCGGAAGGGTTGTCCGACGACGCCACGGCAGCCATTATCTGATTTTAGTTTTGGCGTTCACGAATTACTTGAGGCAGCGTTAGCGCTTCTGTCGCACGCAATCAGGCGAAAGCTTCGGCCGCTGAGAGATACTGCACGCCTCGAGATTCTGCTGATTCTTTCTTGTCACCGAAAAAGTTGCCTGTTTCGTGTTTGACGTCTTTCGTCCTTGACCGTGCGCAGGGTGTGTAGCCCAAGGCACGACTGGATGGACCCAATAAAACGTTTGATCGGAAATATGATTCAGCATTAACCGTGTTTAACCCAACAATACCAAGGGGAACCAACTATGAACACATTTGCGAAGAACTTGAGATGGTTTGCAACATTGAGTTTGGCGGCATTGATGATCGCCGCAATTCTAGCAGCGAATGCCTCGGCGTCCGTGTCCTGGACCGCCGCTCTTACAAGTCCGGCGGGAACTTGGTCGAATGGCGCCAATTGGAGTTCATCCAGCGCGCCCGGCACCGGCGATGACGTGATATTCACCACCACGGGCGGGACCAACAGTAACGTCACTAACACCAACACTGTCGACGGCAGCTTCACTAATTCGATCAACAGCCTGTGGTACCAGCAACAGGGCGAAACCAGCGGAAATTACGTCCAGTCCACCTCGATTACCGGCACGCTCAAAGTCACCGGCAGTTTTGACCCGGCGCCAGGGGGCGTGCAGATCATCGGCTGTTATGGCTTGGATGGCCCCATTTCCCTAATGGTGGGCAATTTGGGGACGAGCACAACGGTGCAGAGTTGGGCCCATGTTACCGGCGCCACCAGCACGCTGGATGTATCCGGCGTTGGCGGCGTCAACACCGGCGGCGACATCGTCGTCCGCGAATGTCAAACCGGCGGCGGCGGCTCAGACAATGCGCAGCTCGATCTCACTGGCCTGGGTACTTTCAACGCCAACGTTGACCAGCTTTTGATAGGCTATGCACAAGCGTACAATTCTTCTACCGGTTCGGATAAATATGACGGCGAGCGGAACACCGGTGTGATGTACCTTGCTAACTCCAACACCATCACCCTTAATAAGTCTTCCACTGCATACGGTTCCAATGTACTTGATGCGGGTCTGTATGTCGGCTACGCAAGGCACAATGCCAATGCGAACACAAATCCGGACGCTCTTTATCTCGGGCACTCCAACACTATAAATGTGGACGACGTCGTTGTTGGCGCCAGAAGAAAGGTGGCATACATGACGTTCAATCCCGCAACAGTGAGCGGCGCCGGTCTCACCATGCGGGGTGCCGCCGGCCTCAGCACTTCGCGAGTGGACCAAATCGTTATCGGCGATAATTGTCAAATCGAAGCAGGCACCGGCACCGGCGATGCCAAAGGCACTGTGACTCTTACCGGCGCTTCGACTATTGACATCCTGGCTACATCGATTATCTTGGGAAGAACCGCCAGCGCGACGGGCACCACTACAGGCAGATGCGCCTTTGGCACGCTTGCTTTTGACGCGGGGACCATCGACACAACAGGGTTGATCGCCGGTGATGAGGCCGGAAACTGGGTCACTGTTAATTCTGGCGGCACAATCATCAGCGCAACCGGCGTTGTAAATGTGTCTGGAGCGGGAACTCTCAAATTCGGCAGTGCGGGCATCATACTCGGACAAACGTTAGGAACGACGACGTCACCGGCGACGGGCATTCTTAACATCGCCGGCAACGGGACGCTACAAACCCTTGCCGACGGACTCGGCGCAGATATCATGGATGGCGGCGGCATTTCCACGCTCACGCTAACCGGCGGCACGATCGACATGGCTGGCCATCTTATCGGCGGCCTTGGCACCCCGATCGACACCGTTACTCTCGGAAACGGCATAGTCGAGAATATCCGCCAAATTAATGCCGGCACACTCACTATTAACGCCGGCGTCACGCTCGGTGTATCGGTGTCCGGTCCTTTAAGTAATGGCAGCAGCTATGATATTCTTAACTGGGCGGACAGCTCCGAGTCGGGAACATTTGCTACCGTTAATCTGCCGGCACTTGACCCGGGCCTTTTCTGGGATACCAGTAAATTGTACGTGGACGGCACAATTCAAGTCATTCCTGAACCGGCCGCTTTGCTGATGTTGATTGTGGCCGCCGGGTTGGGCCTGATGTTAAAACGCTTTCGCGACTAATAATAACAATATGCCCCGGGTTTAAAAATATGAATCCGGTTGGGACAAACAGAACAAACCCCAGGGCCCGTTGGAACTCTTAGCTAAGTTTCAAAGGGCCCTTTTTTGTAATCCTCCGGCCAAGATAAGGAAATTTGAATACAAAAAACAAAATGGAATACCTGCGCCGTGTTTATAATTGCTCACGAAGATTTTCGGCCAATGCAGCAGGCACACGGTGTGTGCCGTCTGCCAATCGGCCCAAGGCCTGTGCCGGCGATTAAGAAACATCCCTGCAGATACGTCTTTAGGGTTGTTTCCTAACGCCCTGGAGGCTTTTGAAAAGAATTCCGTGAGAAATATCAAATAAATAGTTGACTTTTACGTCGTTTTTTGTCACAATATGGGCGTCTTCGACCTGGAGCGTATCCGGGTCGAACCCCCGTTCGGGAAACCTTTAGATTACCGCACTAAACCATTATAGAGGGGAACCAACTCATGAGCCAGATTAAATTGAACTTTGTTGTCCGTCCACAATTCGTATGTTTTTTGCTGACAGCCGCGATTATTTTGGCAACGGTCTTGCCGGCCGGCGCAGTAACAACGTGGGATGCCGGCGGCTCTGGCACCAATTTATATTGGTCAAATACGAACAATTGGAATCCCGATGGCGCGCTGCCGACCGGAAGCCCATTTGCTGATGTTTTCTTTGCGGGCACTTATGCCAGCCCAAACTATACCGGTGGAACAATGGGTTCAGCAAGCTCGGTTACCAACGAGGTGACCACCAATCCGACAATTAATAGTTTGACGTATAACCAAGTGGACCTGAACTCCAGCCATCCTGGTGTAGTCTATCACAACACCGAGATCGATCCCGGCAGAACGCTGAAGATTTCAGGCTCCTATTCTGCATATCCCGTTAACTACGGCATTTCTGGCAATTATTCCATGTATGTAGGCACCGAGGTTACGGCCAGTGACTTAACAACTAAAACCTATTTTACCGGACCCAGCGGTCTCGGAAGCGGCGGCACTCTCGACATTTCAACTTCGTCAGGCGGCAACACGGGCGGCGACATCGTAGTCCGCGAACTTTCTACTAATAATGACACCCATTTGGCGCTCCTCGATCTTACCGGTTTATCTACATTCAACGCCAATGTCGATCAGTTGCTTATAGGCTACTCGTCTGTACAGAATACAGGTAATTCCACAAAGCAGAAGGCCACCGGCTCACTATACCTTGCCCGAAATAATACAATAACTTTGAATTCAACCTTGAATTCACCGTCACAAGCACTTATATCCGGGGCCGGCCTCGTGATCGGCTTTGATCCAGGCAACGGGAATGCAAGTGGCAACAATATTGTAGGAAGCTCATCCCTTTATCTCGGCCAAACAAATATTATTAACGTAAACAACTTCTGGGTTGGCTCGCCCAAATCAGGCGGGAGCTTGTCGTTCAATCCCGCTTTTTCCGGTTCCACCCTGTATATGCGCGGCGTTAACCCAAGCGGCGGTGACAACACATTCACCCCGGTGAATTACATCTCGATCGGCGATGGTTCTGGCGGCGGCTCTAACGCATGCGTCGGAGTTGTAGACTTAACCGGCGGCAGTGTGGATATCTTGGCAACCCAGATAATTGTGGGCCGTGACGGTACTGCAGCCTGCTCCAATGCTCGTCCAATGAATGGGACGCTGAATTTCATCGGCGATATCAGCACAAGCACCATGAGCATTGGTCAGCATTCGAATAACAACGCAGCCTACTTCTGCACAGGCACGGTTAATGTCGGGAATGGATCCCACCTTATCGTAAACGGCGAGATGCAGATGGCCTCTTTCGCCGGCGGAACCATAGGAAGCGCCACCGCCAACTTGAACGTCAGCGGCGGGTTACTCACCTTGGGCGGCAACATCGACAAAGGGGTAACGGCCCCCGGCACCCCCGTCAATATCGCCGGACCTGGAGCCACACCAACATCAGGTAGCAGTACCGCGAACATCAACCTCACCGGCGGAATTCTAGATATGGGCGGCCATGATATCGGCTATATCAACATGGCTGCCCCCAACCCCGCCACAACTGCTGTTCCCATCGACAATTTCACGATCCACGGCGGAGCCTTGAACAATGTGGGCAATCTTGTGGTCACCAATTTCATCGCCGCCGGCAATGTCTCCCCACTTACCGGGACGGTGGCGATCGCCAACGGCGGGAAAATCGATCTGCGAGACGGCACCGCCCAGAACATTTCAGCCGCAAACCTGACACTTCTCGGCACCTCGACTCTGGATTTTGAACTGGGTACTGATAACAGCACCAGCCACAGCGATTATATCAATCTAAACGGCGGCATCTTTAATATTGGCGGCAACTTGACTATAAATGTATCCAGGCTGGGCGGCAGTTTTGCTGCAGCTCCAAATAATACTTATACCTTGATCTCGTACGGAAGCGAAACCAATTCGGGCAGCTTTTCGTTTACCAACACCACTCGAAGCACTATGAATCTTGTTTTGGGCGCCACTGCGTTGACCCTTCAAGTTACCAACGCTCCAGGGCATGACCTGACCTGGAACGGCGGAACCGCCGGGACTTGGGACGTGAAAACCACCGCAAACTGGACTAGCCTCCAGGCCCCATCGCCCGATGGGTACTACGATACGGACAACGTGACGTTCGGCCCTCAAGCGTCGACCGTCATCACACTCTCCAACACCATCAGTTCGAACGGTTTCCTTCCCGGTTCGGTAATCGTCAATTCCGCCAACGATTACACATTCAACGCTACTGCCTCCACTGATAAGATCAGCGGCAACACCGGGCTCACGAAAAACGGCGTTGGCACTTTGTACATGAACTTGGCCAACGATTACCTGGGCACGACAACCCTCAACGCAGGCAAAACTGTCCTCGGCAATGCCACTGCCCTGGGCAGCGCTTCCGCCCCCCTTATAATCGGCAG